>JBMNOT010000010.1:0-20305 GCA_050943225.1 Christensenellales bacterium
AACAACTTTCCTTTGCTTGTTTTGGGTCGGAAATCCCCCCTCCAGTTTTGGAGGGAGCTTTCCGCCCAAAGTGTAACAGATCATTTGACAACGTAGAAACGACAGCAGTTTGGGTGTTGACTTTTCAGTGTTTCATGCTAAAATTATAATCTGTGACATTAGTATGCGAGAGTGCTGGAACTGGCAGACAGGCACGTTTGAGGGGCGTGTGTCTTATGGCGTACGGGTTCAAGTCCCGTCTCTCGCACCAAATTGTATGGCTTGCCCATCAATAAAACGGGTAAGTCTTTTTTATTGCTTAAGCTTAAGTTTCCTTCAAATTGTTTTAGACATAGCGGCGGCGTGGGAATCCGATATGACGTATCGGCGTCCGGGGAGGATGGCGAGTATTCTACGCCCCAATGGTTCTGGAGATATCCGGTGAGGCGCTGCCGGAAGATAAAATAACAACGATATAAAACCGCGGGCCTGTTCGCACTGGTGAGCAGGCCCATTTTGATTGGCGAAAAACCTTCGGTTGTGCAGCCGGCGTACGGCCCTCGCGCTGAAATCGGGAGAGGCCGTATCTTTTTTGTTTCAACCTGCAAACGTGTGGGTATTAATCTGACAGGTCTTATTATGACTGCACAGAAGGCCTCGGGCCATACGAAGGCGGAAATATGAGAAGCGTTGAGGGCATATACCTCTCCAAGCTTTACCAGCTGGAAAATATCATTCAGCAAAAGGCGGGCAAATGCAGCGGCGCCCAAGCGGCGTTTGCGGACATACTGGACAGCGTTCAGCGGCAAATCGATGTGGTTTCCGGCGCGCCTGCCGGGGACAGCATGGCTGTGAACACCCATTCCGCTGTTGCCCCAAATCTGTCAGATATCTATACGGCGGGGCTTTTTTTCGGCTATTTGGGCAGGCCGTCAGTAGCCGCCCGCAGCGAGATTGACGCAGCGATAGAGAAAGCGGCTCAGGCCACCGGGCTGGATCCAGCGCTGATCCGCGCGGTGATTCGCGTGGAATCCTCGTTTGACTCGAGCGCCGTGTCGGGCGCGGGCGCGCAGGGGCTGATGCAGCTGATGCCGGGAACCGCCAGAGAGCTGGGCGTTTCCGACCCGTTCGATGTGGAGCAGAATGTGATGGGCGGCGCGACGTATCTTGCCAGACAGCTCAGGCGTTTCGGCGACGTGCGTTTGGCTTTGGCGGCTTACAACACCGGGCCAGGCCGCGTGAGTTCGTATCACATCACGGACGCGAACAATCCCGGCGAGTACGAAAAGCTGCCCCGGGGCGTGCGGGGCTATGTGGCCAAGGTTTTGCAGTACTATGAGCAATATAAAACAACAGGAGGTGGCGCCGTTTGATCAACAAACTGTTCAGCAATGTCGACGTTTTAAAGGCAGGGCTGGACGCATCGTGGCTGAAGAATCAGGTGATCGCCAACAATATCGCCAACGTGGACACGCCGAACTTCAAGAGTTCGTCGGTGTCGTTTGAAGCGGCTTTCAAGAGAGCTCTTCAGGGGGACGATTTTACGGCGAAGAAAACGCGGGAGAAACATATCGATTTTGAAGGAACGGACATGCGGCCGACGGTGACCACGGACTACAGCACCACTTACCGCATGGACGGCAATAACGTCAATATTGATGCGGAAAGCGCAAAGCTGGCCAAGAACCAGATATTCTACAACACGCTGGCGCAGCAGATTTCCAGCGAGTTACGCAAGCTCAATATGGCGATCAATGGAGGGAAGTGAGTTTAGATGAGTTTTTTGTCGTCTATAGACATCAGCGCGTCCGCACTGACAGCGCAGCGCATGCGCATGGACGTGATCAGTGAGAACATTGCCAACGCGGACACCACGCGGACGGCGAACGGCGGACCTTACCGCAGGCGCGTGGTGGAGATGGCGGAGCAGCCGATGACTTTTTCGGCGGCGCTGAAGCAGGCCACGGGCAACGGCGTGACGGGCGGCGGCGTGGTGGTGTCGCGGATCGTGGAGGATATGTCGGATTTTGAGTACGAATACAACCCGAGCCATCCGGACGCCGACGAGAACGGCTATGTGGCCAAGCCCAACGTGGACATAGCCGAGGAGATCATCGATATGATGTCGGCCACGCGCTCATATGAGGCCAACGTGACGGCGCTGAACGCGACCAAGAGCATGGCGATGAAAGCGCTGGAGATCGGCCGGTAGGCGCGGGCACAGTGAAAAGCAGGGGGATTGATTTATGGAGATCAGTCAAATTGGCAGCCTGATATCGAATTTGAACACTACCGGCGCGAGCGGTAGCACTGCGGCCACCGAAAGCAGCTTTACAAACATATTGAGCGAAGCCGTGGGCAGTGCACAGAGCGCCGAAGCCTCCGTGCAGGCGGAAAACAACGCGCTGCTGACAGGCGGGACGGACGATCTGCATACGCCCGTCATCGAGGCCCAGAAGGCGGAGCTGGCTTTGAACCTCGCTATCCAGATCCGCAACAAGGTCATCGATGCATATAATCAGGTCATGAATATGCAGGTGTAAAGCTGCGTCGTTAATAAAATCTGTTTCACTAAATTGAATAGGGGTATATAAAGTGTAGACCGTAGGGGGGTTTGTCAATGGACAATATAGGGTCTACACTTTTTTATGTCGTCGTCATGGTGACTGTGCTCGTGGGCGCATACGTCCTGACGAGATGGTTTTCCAAAAAGTCACGGAACATTATGCGGAGCCGGCATATCCTTGTACTGGACCGCATGGCGCTTGCGAAGGACAAAAGCCTTTATCTGACCGAGGTGGGCGGAAAGTGCCTGCTGCTCGGCATCACCAACCAGAGCATCACCACATTGGGAGAAATTGATAAGGAAGCGTTGGGCGAGCCCGAAGCTTTGTCGGACGCCGGAGAGGCCGGGTTTTTCAGCAAGGCCGTCTCTTTCTTCAGCCATGCCAAAAACGCGCAGGCGGAGTTCGCCAAGGCGCGCATGATGTATAAGGATCAAAAGAAAGAGGGCGCAAAGCCGGCGGGCCGTTCTTTGGATGCGGATGATATCCTCGAACGGATGAGTAAAGCCATCGAGCAGCGAAAGAACCGGACCAGCGGCGTAAGCGGAGGCCAGTCATGAACATAAGACCCATGCTGGCGCACGTTCCGGCGCCGAAACCGAAGAAGAAACGCCGCAGCCGCGTCAATAAAAAGTTGATTGCCGGCATACTGATGGGCCTTGCGCTGGTGCTGCTGCTTGCAGGCTGCTCGCTTCTGCCGGAGCGCAATGAAGACAGCGACAGCCCTCTGGGTGGACTTTTGGGCGACCGGTCGCAGACGGTGGACATCGTACTGCTGCTGACGATACTGTCGGTGCTGCCGTCCATACTCATCATGTTCACCTGCTTTCCGCGCATCATTATCGTGCTGTCGCTCATCCGCAACGGCCTGGGCCTGCAGCAGATGCCGCCGAACCAGGTGCTGATAGGCCTCGCGCTGTTCCTGACGTTTTTCATTATGGCGCCGGCGATCGACGATATCAACGAGACCGCGTACCAGCCTTATGTGGCCAACGAAATCACGCAGGAAGAGGCGTTTGAGGCGGCGATGAAGCCGGTGCGCACGTTTATGCTCAAGCAGACGTACAAGGACGATTTGGAGTTCTTTATCTCAGTGTCGGAAAAGGACCATGAGATCAAAAGCGTGGACGACGTGTCTAACACCACGCTGATACCCGCTTTTCTCACCAGTGAAATCAAGCGCGGTTTCCAGATAGGTTTTCTACTCTATATACCGTTTATCGTGCTGGACATGATTGTGTCGAGCGCGCTGATGTCGATGGGCATGATGATGCTACCGCCCATTGTGATATCGCTGCCGTTCAAGGTGCTGCTGTTTGTGCTGGTGGACGGCTGGACGATGACGGTGAAGACGCTGATAAGCAGCTTTGGTTAAAACAGGCCGTTTAGGGACTTTAGTGAACGAAGACAAAGGAGGAACGGCAGTTTGGAACAGGCGGAAATCATTACTGTAATGCAGGACGCGGTGACCACCATACTGACAGTGGCGGCTCCTATCATGATCGTGGCGATGGTGGTGGGCGTGGTGATATCGATATTTCAGGCAACGACGCAGATCAACGAACAGACGCTGGCGTTTGTGCCCAAAATCGTTGCGATATTGCTGGTGCTGCTGGTGTTCGGCGGCATGATGCTGTCTAACATGACAGAGTTTTCTACCCGCATGTTCGGGTATGCAACATCGATGTTGAAGTGACGGAAACATGAGCGGGATACTCGGCGCGGTAATGGCGAACCTTGACACATTCATACTGATGCTGCTTCGCGTGAGCGCGCTTATTATCTCGTCGCCGATTTTCGGGCGGAAGAATGTGCCCAATATGCTTAAAATCGCGTTCTGCGTGATGGTAACGTATGTGCTGTTCGCCGCGAACCCGAACGGCTCCTCGATACAGTACAGCGGCGTGATCGAATTTGCGTTGCTGTGCATCAAGGAACTGCTATTCGGGCTGGTACTGGGGTATGTGACCACGCTGTTTTTCTCCATCGTGCACACGGCCGGGCAGGTGATGGACATGCAGATGGGCTTTGGCATGGTGAACGTGTTCGACGTGCAGAACAACATCAGCGTTCCGGTGACGGGAACCATGTTCAACGTGATACTTCTGGTCGCGTTTTTCGGGGTGAACGGGCACCTGCAGCTTGTTTACATCGTGCGCTCCACGTTTACCAACATACCGGTGGGTGCGGTGAGCTTAAACCCCGCCATTGGCCTCGCGGCGCTGGAAGTGTTCGCACTGGCTTTCCTGCTCGCGGTGAACGTGGCAATGCCGATGATCGCGGCGGGCCTTTTGGGCGAAGTGGCGATGGGATTTATCGTACGGGCCATACCGCAGATGAACGTGTTCGTGGTGGGCATACCGCTGAAGATTTTGCTGGGCTTTCTGATATTGCTGCTGATTATACCGGTGTATGTGGGCTATACCGACGTGATATTCCGCAACATGTTCTCGTCCATTAACACCATGCTGGCGGGGTTGGCGGCATGAGCATGCAAAGCGGTGAAAAAACAGAAAAAGCTACACCAAGACGAAAGCGGGAGGCCCGGGAGAAAGGCCAGGTTGTCAAAAGCGCCGAGCTTTCCACCGCGCTTTCGCTGGCCGTGATGTTCGGGGTGCTGTCGATATTCGGCGGCCAAATGGTGGAAGGAATGCGCGATATGCTGCGGCACTTCTTCTCCAGCGCCGGTCCGGAGAAGCTGACCATCGCGGCGGTGCAGGCGTCTTTCAAGGATGCGGCTATTATGTTCATCACGGTCATGCTGCCGCTGCTGGGAGCAGCCCTGGTGACCGGCGTGGTGTTCAACGTGCTGCAGTCGGGCTTTGTGTTTACCACCAAGGCTCTGGCGCCTAAGCTGGACCGTATCAACCCGATCAGCGGTTTTAAGCGGATATTCTCCAAGCGGACGCTGGTGGACCTTTTAAAGGCGATGCTCAAAACCGCCGTGCTGGGGTATGTGGCCTACGCCGAGTTTGAGGCCCGCATGGGCGGTTTCCCGGCCCTGATGGGGCAGGAAGTGGCGTTCGCGTCAGCGTCGTTTGTGGAGACCATCATCGCTGTAGCGTTTAAGCTGGCGATTGCGATGGCCATCATCGGCCTGTTTGACTACCTGTACCAGTGGTGGAAGCACAACAAGGACCTGATGATGACCAAGGAAGAGGTTAAGGAAGAGTACAAGCTGACCGAAGGCAATCCGCAGACCAAGTCGCGGATTGCGCAGAAGCAGCGGCAGATGAGCCGCATGCGCATGATGCAGGCAGTGGCCGAGGCGGACGTGGTCATCACCAACCCGACGCATTACGCAGTGGCGCTGTCGTACAAGGAAGAGAAGCACAGCGCGCCGGTGGTGGTGGCCAAGGGCAAAGACCACCTGGCGCAAAAGATCAAGGAACGGGCGCGCGAGTGCT
Organism: Christensenellales bacterium; assembly: GCA_050943225.1. Taxonomy (GTDB): domain Bacteria; phylum Bacillota; class Clostridia; order Christensenellales; family SZUA-584; genus SZUA-584. The sequence continues at coordinate 5,951 of JBMNOT010000010.1, forward strand.
CGGTGGAAATAGTGGAAAACAAGCCTCTGGCCCGGGCGCTGTACTTCTTCTGTGAAGTGGGCGACGAGGTTCCCGAGGATCTGTATAAAGCGGTGGCCGAGGTGCTGGCCTATGTGTACCGGATGAAGAGAGGAGGGCGCAGATAGTGAAAATCAAGAAGACAGACATACTGGTTGCAGTGATGGTGCTGGCTGTCATACTGCTCATCATCGTTCCGCTGTCGCCCGACTTGCTCGATATCATCATCATCGCCAACATCACGATATCGCTGCTGATACTGCTGACCTCTTTGTTCATCAGGAAGACGCTGGAGTTTTCCACCTTCCCCACGGTGCTGCTCATTGTCACGCTGTTCCGGCTGGCGCTCAACATCGCATCCACACGGCTGATACTGGGCAACGGCGGCGACGCCGGGCATGTAATCCGGGCGTTCGGCGAGTTCGTGGTGGGCGGCAACCTGGTTGTCGGGCTGGTGATATTCCTTATTATCGTGGCGGTGCAGTTCATCGTCATCACCAAAGGCGCGGAGCGCGTGTCCGAAGTGGCCGCGCGGTTTACATTGGACGCGATGCCCGGCAAGCAGATGGCCATCGATGCGGACCTCTCCGCCGGCAACATCACCGAGGAAGAGGCACGCGAACGCCGGCAGGAGATCCAGCGCGAGGCGAACTTCTACGGCGCGATGGACGGCGCTTCCAAGTTCGTCAAGGGCGACGCCATCATCGGCATTATCATCACCATAATCAACATCGTCGGCGGCATCATCATAGGCCTTTTGGGCGTGTCCGGCAAGTCGATGCCCTTCGATCAGGTGATTCAGGTATATTCATTAGCCACCGTGGGCGACGGCCTGTGTAGCCAGATACCGGCGCTGCTGGTATCCACTGCGACGGGCATCATCGTGACGCGCGCGGCCAGCAAGGAAAGCTTCGGACAGGACCTGTCCAGCCAGATGCTGGGCAATCCCTCGGTATTCTATGTGCTGGGCGGTATGCTGGCGCTGATCAGCCTGATACCCGGGCTGCCCAAAGTGCCCATGCTGCTGCTGGCCGTCATACTGCCCATCGTGGGCTACGTTAAGTCCAGCAGGGCCAAGAAGGCGCAGGCGGCGGAGCAGAAGGACCTGGCGGAAACGACTGCTGCCGAAAAGCGCAAGCCTGAGAGCGTCACGTCGCTGCTGCATGTGGACCTTATCGAGATGGAGTTTGGCTACGGCCTGATATCGCTGGTGGATACATCGCAGGGCGGCGACCTTTTGGACCGCGTTGTGATGATACGCCGGCAGTGCGCGCTGGACCTCGGCATTATCGTGCCCATCGTGCGGCTGCGCGACAACATCCAGCTGGGCACGCGCGAATACGTGATCAAGATCAAGGGCTTTGAGGTGGCCCGGGGCGAAGTGATGCTGGGGCATCACCTGGCGCTCAAGCCGGAAGATGTGGACGAGCCCATCGACGGCATCGAGACGGTGGAGCCGACGTTCGGCCTGCCCGCGCTGTGGATCGCCGAGGCAGACCGCGAAAAGGCGGAGCTGAAGGGCTACACCACCATCGACGTGCCTTCCGTGATCTCCACGCACCTGATGGAGGTCATCAAGCGCCATGCCGACGAACTGCTGGGCCGTCAGCAGGTGCAGACCCTTATCGACAATCTCAAGAAGCAGCAGCCTGCACTGGTGGAAGAAGTGGTGCCCAAAATGTTTACTGTCGGCGAGGTGCAGAAGGTGCTTGCCAACCTGCTGCGTGAGGGCGTGTCCATACGCGACATGGCCTCGATTCTGGAGATACTGGGCGACTATGGCAACATAACGCACGATACCGACGTGCTGACGGAATACGTGCGGCAGAAGCTGAAGCGCGCTATCACCAGAAGCTTTATTCCGGACGGCAGGGCGCGGGTGATCACCATCAACCCGGAAGCCGAAAAGGTGCTGTCTGGAAGCCTGCGGCCCGACAAGGGCGGCGGCGTCGCCATAGAGCCGGCGCAGATGCAGCGGTTCCTGGCGAACCTGAAGAAGGGCATAAATCATTTCCTCAGCCTGGGGATATCGCCTATGGTGATCACTTCGCCTATGATACGCAGGCAGGTCAAAAACCTGTCGGCGCAGATATGCCCGGAGCTGGTGGTGCTTTCATACAACGAGCTGGAACCCAATGTGGAAATCTTATCGGATTGGACGGTGACTTTCTAGTTGGTTGTCAAACGGTTTGTAGCGGCTAACATGCAGGAAGCCATGAAGATGATACGGGACGAAATCGGACCGGACGCAGTGATACTGGACAGCAACCCGGTGCGCAGCAAAGGCATCGGCGGCCTGTTCAAGCAGGGCGTGGAAGTGGTGGCAGCGTATGATCCGTCCGCCGCCCGGACGAACGCGGATACCCCTGCGTCTTCCCAGCCCGCAGGGCCGGCGCCTGCTGTCCGCCCGGCGCCGCAGCCGTCGCAGCGGGTGGCCGCGCGCTACGCTGCTGCTGCCGCTTGGCCTGAGCCCGCCGCCCGTACCGAAACTGATCGCTCCGAGGATGCGGACAAGCGTGAGGATACGGACATCCCGACCGGAAAGCTGGAGCCGGTGATATTCCCGGTGCTGAACCTGCGCGACGCGGCAAAGCTGGCGGCGGAGTCAGCCTCTCCCATATCGACGGCTGTTATTGAGCCGGAGAATGTACCCCTGCGGGAGGCTCCCGTAAAGGCGGAGCCTGCATCCGCGCCCAAAGCGGAAGCTGTTTGGACTCCTGCCGCGGAACGGCTGCAGAGCCGGGCGGAGGAAAAGCCGGCGTCTGAGCCGCGGCCTGCGTTTGTGGAATACCAGACCGTGCCGGAACCGCTGCGGGATGAGATTGCTTCGCTGAAAAATACTGTGCAGGCGGTTGCGAACCGCATGGGCCTGATGACCAGCGACCCGGCGCTGACGCTGCCGCCCGACATCATGAGCCTGTATAACAGCCTTGTCGAGCGGGACGTGCCCGAAGATATGGCCCACCGCGTGGCGCTGATGGCGCAGGCGGTACAGTCGCGCCGGACGATAAAGGCGGAGACAGCGGCACGGCAGATCGTGATGGACAGGCTGGGCGAGCCGGTGCCCATCCGCATCCGTCCCAACCGGCAGAACGTGATGTTCTTTGTGGGCCCAACCGGCGCGGGCAAAACCACAACGCTGGCGAAACTGGCGGGCATGCTAGCGCTGGAGCACAAGCTGCGCGTGGGCTTTGTGAACATGGATACTTACCGCATCGGCGCGATGGAACACCTGCGCATCTATGCGGACATCATGAATATCCCGGTGCATACGGCGTATTCTTCCGCTGACCTTGCGGACGCGCTTGTGCAAATGGCCGACCGGGACGTGGTATTGGTGGATACTGCCGGCAAGGCTGCCGGCGACGATAGCTATCGGCAGGAGATAACGGAATGGATCAATGTCGCTCGCGCGGACGAGGTATTTCTGGTGGTCAGCGTGGCGACGGGCCACCGGGCCGTGAAAGAAATTATACGCCATTATTCGTTTCTGCCTGACTATAAGCTGATTATGACTAAGCTCGATGAGGTGAGCGCCTGGGGCAACGTGCTGCACATCCGGGAGCTGGCAGGCAAGCCGCTTGCGTATGTGACGACGGGGCAGAACGTGCCGGACGATATCCGGCCGGCGGACACGAGGAGACTGGCGGACAACATCGTAGGGAGGAAGGTGTGCGTATTATGATCGATCAGGCACGAAACCTGCGCACATTGATGCAGCTCAGCAATTCCAATACCAGAGTGATAACGGTGGCCAGCGGCAAAGGGGGCGTCGGCAAATCCAGCCTGGCGCTGAACCTGGGGATTGCGCTCAGCCGCCAGGGCAGAAGGCCGCTCATTATCGACACTGACTTCGGGTTTTCCAATATCGACGTGATGCTGGGCGTGCATCCGCAGCACGATTTGCTGGATGTGATTGAAGGCCGCTGCACTGTGAGGGAAGCGATCGAAACGGGTTTTGCCGGCGTGCAGTTTATCTCCGGCGGTTCGGGCGTCTACGAGCTGGTCCGGATGGAGCCGGACCGGCTGATGGATATATTGGGCACATTGGCCGAACTGGACGATGTGGCGGATAACATCATATTTGATACCGGTGCGGGGCTTTCGGAACATGCAATGCGGCTGACCCGTGCCGCCCATGAGACGATACTGGTGATCACGCCGGAGCCCACCTCCATGGTGGACGCCTATGCGCTGCTTAAAATGCTGACGGAACAGGGCGAAAGGCCTCATGTCAGCCTGGTGGTCAACAAGGTATCAGGCGTCCGGGAAGCCCAGACGGTGGCTCAGGGCTTTACCCGCATCGCTGAAAAAAACCTGAGCGTGCGCATCCACAGCCTGGGACACATCACGCGGGACACGAATATGAGCAACGCCATCAAAATGCAGGTACCGATACTTATCAGCTATCCCAGATGCGCTGCTGCTGTCGATATATGCACGCTGGCGCAGAGGTATTTGGGGCAGCCGCCCAAGGTCTTAAAGAGGCCGGGCGTAACGGGTTTTCTGCAGTATTTTCTGGCCAGAAAAAGCGCGGCGAGGGAGTCTTGATCCATGGAAGCCCATGAGATTCTCACTATCGGCGAACTGATGGAGATCAAAATTGGCGGCGATTTTTTCAAAACCAAGCTGCAGGAGCTGCTGCCGGACAGCCAGTTTACGGTGTTTCATCCCACTGCAAAGGGGATGCCGGTGCAGCTGGAGGCGGACGAAATATACATGCTGCGGTTCTATCGCGAAAACGGCATGTATTCATTCGACGCGCGGCTGATGGGCCAGCTTTTAAAGGGTGAAATTCGTCTTTGTCTGTTTCAGGCGGTGTCTTCGGTGGTAAAAGTTCAGAGAAGGCGGAGTTATCGTCTGCCCATCGTGCTGGACGTGAGGCTGCTGCCTGAAGGCGCAGAGCAGGGGATCAGGCCCAAGCCGATCAAGGCCAAAACATTGAACCTGTCGGAACACGGGACGCTGCTGACCTGCTTCACCCCGCTGGAGCCCGACACCTCGGCCATGGTGGAGCTGAAACTGTCGCCGACGGAGACGATGACGCTGCGCGGCAGGGTGCTGCGGTGCGAAGAACCGCTGCACTGGAAAGATCCATACCGAATCGTGTTACTGTTTACAGACAGTTCCGAGCAGCAGGAATCGGAGCTGAGACGATACATACTCCGCCAACAGATCGCGGCGAGAAAGAAAAGATAGCAGGAAGTGTTGCCATGAGCTTAAGCGAGTTGAGCGTACAGGAGCTTTGGAGCCGGTATGCCAGAGAAAGGTCTCTGGAACTGAAAAATGAGCTGGTGATGCGTTACCTGTCTCAGGTGAAGAGCATCGTGCTGCGCCTGATGCCCACATACAAGGCGTACAGCAACTACGACGATATGCTCAGCTGCGGTGTGTTGGGGCTGATGGACGCCGTGGAAAAGTACGATATTTCGCGCGACGTGAAGTTTGAGTATTATGCCGCCATGCGCATCAAGGGCGAGATCATCGACAACATCCGCAAGCAGGACTGGGCGCCTTCTAGCCTGCGCCGCAAAATCAAGTCCATCAGCAACGCGTACAGCGAGCTGGAGAACCGTCTGAGCCGCGAGCCCACGGACAGCGAAGTGGCCAAGTATCTGGATATGTCTGAGGACGAGCTGCAGAATACGCTGGGCAAGTCCCAGATGTTCAACATCATCCACTTCGAGGAGATGGTGCGGAACGACACCACCTGGGAATACATGGTCCAAAGTGACGAGAACACGCTGGAAGAGGAAGTGGAAAACCGGGAGATGGTGGAGATTCTGGGCCGGATCATCGATAGCCTGCCGGAAAAGGAAAAGCTGGTCATCACGCTGTATTATTACGAGGAGATGACGCTCAAGGAGATCGCCAAGGTGCTGGGCGTATCGGAATCCCGCGTGTCGCAGATCCACTCCAAAGTCGTGATGAAGCTGCGCAACAAGATGCAGTACGCCGGCATCTATGAACCGGCAGCAGCTGCCGCGAGCGCCAGATAAGGGGAAAGGAAAACCTATGGATATCACACATTACGCGTTTGCAACCTATATATTTCTGCTGGCTATGGCCGGCGCCTGGTTTTTAGCAAAGGTGTTCCGTGCGGGCAAGAACAAGGACAGCAAGACCTCCTACGAGAAGGAGCAGCGCCTTTTCACGATGTACCAGAATCTTGAGGATATGCTTGCCGGCTTCGAAGAGCTGGCTGAGGAAACCAGAAAGAGCACGGAAGAGGCGCTCAAGAAGTCGGAGCAGGCGCTCAGGCAGGCTTCGGAGATGGTGGAGGAAGCCCGCAGGCTGTCCCGACAGCTCGAGACTGCGGAAACGGCGGCCCAGCCGGAGGAGCCGCGCGGCGTGCTGTGGAGCGAGCAGCCCAGGGTGCCGGAATCCGAGCCTGAGCAGCAGAAGCCGGAACAGGTATGGGAAGCGCCCGCGCCAAAGCCTGCCCAGAAGGCGGAGGACAGCGGCCAGGTCAGCTCGCCGCTGAAGATAAACGAGAAGATAAGGCTGCTGAGCGCCCAGGGTCTGGCGCCGGTGGAGATCGCCAAAACGCTGGGCATTTCTGTCCGCGAGGTTACGCTGGTGCTGGAGCTGGGCAGTAAATAAAGGCTCAAGTGGCCTGTTTGGTGTCACGATACAATAAGAAGAAAAGGTTGGGGGAATTATGCTTCGAAGTTTTTATATAGCCGGCACGGGGATGCTGGTGCAGCGGGAAAAGATGGATATTGCGACCAACAATATCGTCAATGTGGACACGACAGGGTATAAGAAGGATACGCTGATCACCCGGTCGTTTAGGGATATGATGATCCAGAGCATGAACGGACAGGACATCGGCCCGCTGAACACCGGCATCCATGTGGACGACGTGGTGACGTCGTTCGACCAGGGCAATCTGGAGCAGACAGACCGCCTCACAGACGTGGCGCTGGCGGGCGACGGCTTTTTTGTGGTTAATACCGCCGCGGGCGTCCGCTATACGCGGGACGGCGCGTTTGCTGTCAACCGCGACGGGTATCTGGTGAACAGCGAAGGCAATTACATACAAGGCGTAAACGGAAATATATTCGTGGGCAGCGGCGAATTTACCATCGATGAACATGGCTATGTGACGGTAAATGGTCAGACGGTGAACAGGCTGCTGCTGGTCACGTTTGCGGACCTGACAGGGCTGGAAAAAGTGGGCTCCAACATGTTCGCGCAGGGATCAGCCGGCGCGCCGCAGCAGGCGACCGGCTGCCAGGTGAAACAGGGGTACCTGGAAACCTCCAATGTGAACATGGCGGAAGAGATGGTGACCATGGTCGAGCTGAACAGGGCGTATCAGGTGAACCAGCGCGTGCTGACAATGCTGGATCAGTCGCTCGGGAAAACGGTCAACGAAGTGGGAAAGGTGTAAGGTAGACAATGCAGACATTACATTCCGCAAAACTCGGACTGATAGCCCAGCAAAACCGCATGAGCGTGATTGCAGACAACATGGCCAACGTGAGCACGCCGGGCCACAAGAGCCAGCGTGCGGACTTTAAGGACGCGCTGTATACGCAGATACTCAACCCTGCGGAGCTGGACAGGACCGGGCTTGAGCAGGGAACAGGCGTGCTGATGGCTGCCACCAACTGCGATTTTGCGCAGGGCACCGTGCTGAGCACCGGCGAGAGCCTAGATATGTATATCGACGGAGACGGATATTTCTGCATCGCGGATATTGACGGAACGGTAACATACACGCGCAACGGCGCTTTCGCAATCTCCGACGAGGCGGACGGCAACTGGCTGGTGAACGCAAACGGCCGTTACGTGCTGGACGAAAACATGAACAGGATCAGCATACCCGAAAACGCGAAGGAGATTTCGGTGAGCGCGGACGGGACGCTGACGGCGGACGGCGCTGTGCTGGGCCGGCTGGGCATCGTTACGTTTGTCAACCGGAACGGGCTGGAATCCGCGGGCAGTTCACTTTACCGGGCGACGGAGGCATCGGGCGAACCGCAGCCTTCCAATTCGGTGGTTCGTCAGGGCGGCCTGGAGGCGTCCAACGTCAATGTCGCGGTGGAGATGACCCGGCTGATCCGGGCGCAGAAAGCGTTTGCGATGGCAAGCCGCGCAGCGTCCGTTTGGGACGAGATGGCGGCCACTACGAACAACCTGCGGACTTGATAAGCTGAAAGGGGTGCCGTGATGAGCGTAAAAGTGCTGTCGTGCAAGATATGCGGAAGGCTGTTCCAGTCGTACGGGATCGGCTATTGTCTGGGGTGCGCCGACGAGATGGACAAGGCTTTCGTAAAGATAAAAGAATATCTTTATGAGCATGAAAACGCCACGATTGTTGATATCGTGGAGGGTACTGGCATCTCAGAGAAGTATGTGCTGCAATTCTTAAAGGAAGGCCGGCTGAGCATCGAGGGCGCGGAGGACGCTTTGAGATGCGAAGACTGCGGCCGTCCGATATCCAGCGGGCGTTACTGCAGCGACTGCCGGGAGAAACTGGCGAATGTGCTGAGCAGTGCGGTGGAAGGAAAGAAGAAAAGCATGCCCCCCATCAGCACAAAGGCCAAAATGCACGGCAAATATGGGCGGAAAAACTGAGTAGAGGTGATTTTGATGAGGATCAATTCCATCCCCCCGAAAGAACTGCTGTCGCAGTATGTACATGTGCGGGAGAAACTGGCGGTGGAAGCGCCTCCGTCCGGTGTGGACAAGACAGAGCTGACGGAAAAGGCTCAAACTTTTTCGCTGGCGATGAAAGCTGTCAAGGAGTCTCTGGAGACCCGGACGCAGGAGGAGATAGCCCGCCTCAACCAGATTGCAGCACAGGTGAAAAGCGGCACATACTTTGTGCCTGGTTTCAGGGTGGCAGGAAAGATTATGGGCATCCCGGACTAAGAGCCGCGGCTTGAAAGGTAAGCAGGCGCGGAATTGATATTTGTGTGTCGCCTGATGACAGGGGACTGATATTGAGGTGAAGGGTTTTGGAAGAATTGCTGACTGGTTTGATTGATATGGTGCAGCAGGAGCTGGCCGTATATCAGAGCGTACTCGGAAAAGCCAATCAGAAGAAGGAAGCGCTTATTAAGAACGACATTTGCATGCTGGAGCACATTGTGGCGCGGGAATCCGGTATCGTGAAAACGATGCAGGATCTGGAACAGCGGCGCGAGGGCTTGATCCGCGCTATCGCCCAAAAACACGGCTTGGACGAGAAAAAAGCCACTCTTGCGGATATTGCGGCGCTGTATCCGGAGAAAAGCGAAACGCTGCTGACGCTGAAAACTGAATTGAGCGGCGTATTGGCTGAGATTCAGAAACTGAATGATGCCAACAAGGCGCTGCTCGATACGCATTTGCAATATACGTCGTTTTGTATCAACCTGCTGACGGGGGCTGCCAGCCCATTTGGCACATATTCCAATTCGGGACAGATAAGCGAACAGCAGGAAAACTTGACGCCTGTTTTGAACCAAACGGTGTAGTAAAGGAGAATCATGTCCAGTTTGTTTTATGGTCTGGAGATAGCCAGAACAGGATTGACGGTAAGCCAGAAAGCGATTAACCTTTCGGGCCACAATATCGCGAACGCCAACACGGAAGGGTATACCCGGCAGCGGCTGGTCATTAATTCAATCCAGCCGGCGTCCGTGAATGTGCGACTGTCTTCCATCAGCAGAGGCAGCGTGGGCGGCGGCGCGACGGTGGCGCTTGTGGATCAGATCCGAAACGATTATCTGGACCGTCAGTTCCGCAACCAGAACACCCGCCTTGGCTATTGGCAGGTTAAAGCTGATGAGATGGAATACATCGAGATGGTGGTCAACGAGCTTTCGGAGGATACCAGCATCTCGTCCGCATTGGCTGATTTTTTCAAAAGCCTGAGCGACCTGGCGGAAAATGATCCGTCCAGCAAAGAGATTCGCACCTCGGTGCAGCAAAACGCGCTGAAGATGACGGAGACGTTCAACCAGTATTACGAGCAACTGATAGAACTGCAGAATCTGTATAACGACAAGATGGCGGGAACCGTGGCCAGGATCAATACGCTGCTCACGAATATTGCGGACAATAACCGGCAGATTTTTGCCTACGAGCTGTCGGGCGAAAAGGCCAACGAGCTCCGCGATACGCGCAACCTCATGATAGATGAGCTGTCTAAGCTGATCGATATCTCCGTCACGGAGTCGGAAACAGGCGAGATTATAATCAAATGCGGCGAAGAAGTGCTGGTGAACCATTTGGCGGTGACGACGCTGGAAGCGCAGCCGGATCCCGAAAACAATGATTTTTATAAAATATGCCTGAGCGGCTCAAATGATGAGCTGCAATTCAGCGGCGGCGAGCTGAAAGCTTATCAGGACCTTCGCGACGGCAACTCGGCGGACAATCTGGGCATTCCGCGCATCATAGACAACCTGAATACGCTGGCGCGGAGCATCGCGGAGGAGTTTAACAAGATACACAGCAAGGGCTACACGATGCCCAACGGGACAACGGATTCACAGGATGGCGTGAACCTGTTCTATGTTCCAATAGCGGCGGACGGATCCGAAGACTACAGCGCCATCACGGCGGGCAATTTTACGCTGTCGGACGAGGTACTGGAAAGCGTGTTTAATATTGCGGCGTCCGACCAGAAGATTGACTTCTCCGCCGGCAACACGCAGCAAGGCAACAACAGGATCGCGCTGGCTATGGTAACGCTGACATCTAGAACCGACCTGGCTGTTGTGGGGAATTTTGAAGAGTTTTTAAAGTCCGCAATGGTGGAAGTGGGCACTGAAAGCGCTTCTTGCAAGAGCAAAGCGGAGAGCCAGCAGACCATTGTAGAAAACGTGAACGACCGCAGGCAGTCGATATCCGGCGTATCGCTGGATGAAGAGATGGTGCAGCTGATATCCAGCCAGCATGCGTATTCGGCGGCGGCGCGCATGATGACGGCGGTGGACGAGGCGCTGGATGTGCTGATCAACCGCACAGGCCGCGTGGGCCTGTAAATCAACCGATAGGGGGATAATACGGTGCGGATAACTACTGGAATGATGCAGGATAATTACTTAAAGTGCCTGAGCCGGAATATGGGCAAAATGGTAAGCCTCCAATATCAAATGGCGACGGGAAAGCGGCTGAACAAGATGTCGGACGACCCGGTGGACGCCATGTCGGTGATGCAGTTTCGCGCCAAGCTCTACAGGAGCGAGCGGTACAAGGAGAGCGTGGAAAGCGGCCTCACATGGTTGCAGCAGACTGAATCGTCGGTATTGGAGCTCAACGAGATATTAAAATCCGCCTATGAGACGGTCATCCAAATATCCAACGATTGGCTGGGCGACGACGACAAGAAAGCCGCCGCAGAGCTGATCGGCCAGCTGAGAGATCATGTGCTGACCATAGGCAACACCCAGTCGGGCACCCAGCATATCTTCGGCGGGTACAACACCAAAAAAGCGCCTTTTACGGTGGACAGCAGCGGGAAACTGCTGTATAACGGCCATGATCTTATGGACGACGCTAACCCGGCGCTAATCGAAGAGAGCAAGGTGAACATCGAATATGAGGTGGGGTTCAACCTCAGGATGAACGTGTCGGTGAACGGCGTGCAGCTGCTGGGAATGGGCGAGGACAACATTTATTCTGTGCTCGACAGCCTGTATAATGTCCTTAAAGAAGGCGCCCCGGCGGGTGAGCTTACTGCCTATGCCGGCAAGCTGCAGGACACCCAGAGCCATGTGCTTGCCGTATTGGGCGACATCGGCGGCCGCGTAAACCGGCTGGAGCTGATAGCCAACCGGTACGAGGAGAACCAGCTGATGTACACCGACATCAAGTCTAAGCTGGAAGACGTGGACCAGGCGGAAGCGCTGATGAATTTCAAGATGGCTGAGTATGTATACAATGCGGCGCTTCAGGTCGGCTCCAGGATTGTACAGCCGTCGCTGGTCGATTTTCTGAAATAACCTTTCATGATGAATTGAGGAGAAACGTATGCTGATTGAGACCGAGCGTTTCGGATGTTTTGATACTAAGGACAGCAAGCTGATAGAGTTCCCGTCAGGAATACCCGGGTTTGAGGACCTGCGCTATTTTATCATACTGGAAATTGCCCAGACGAAACCGATATACTGGCTGCAGTCCACGGAGAACAAATATGTTGCGCTGCCCGTGATATTGACTTTTGAGATACTGGACGATTATTATATCGATATCCGGGAGAATGAATTGGAAGACCTTATGGTGGAGAGCCAGAACGATCTGCTGGTGATGAACGTGGTGGTGATACCGGAGCAGGTGAACCAGATGACAGTCAACCTGGCGGCCCCCATTGTCATCAACACCAAGCACGGTATCGGCAAACAGATCATCATTGACGCGCAGGCTCTGCCGATACGGTGGCCGATCTATGATGCCATCATGAGGAGCCTGATAAAAGGGGGACAACAGGATGCTGGTGCTGTCCAGGAAAGCCGGTGAAGGCATCACGGTAAATCAGAATATTTCGATTGAGATCCTTTCCATCGAAGGGGACAGGGTGCGCATCGGCATACAGGCTCCCAAGGATGTGCGCATATACCGCAAGGAGCTGCTGGACCAGACGATCGACCTGAACAGGGCTGCGGTGAAAACGCCGAATATTTCTTTTGGCGTTGTCCAGCCGTAACGGACTGTACAGAAATGTTGCGGGGACTTCATGCCAGGCCTCGGACTTAAATGGACGGCAAAGCCTTGACAGTATAAACGCCTCGCTTAAAAGCGGGGCTTTTTTGTGCCTGCAATCGGGCGGCAGGGCAGAAAAATATCCATATGGGGCGATTTCAGCCAACCGTGAGGCTGGCGAATCTGTCCCGAGCTTTGATTGCGGCATATAGCGGCATATAGATAGATGGGCGTTGGTGCATCCTGAGGCTGATACGGCCATGCTGGCGGCATGAGCCTGCGGGCCATACAGCTGGCGCATGGCACAGGCTGATATGCCATACTTCGCTGCAAGGGTGGGCTAGCCTTTTCCGCATGGCAGGGTGACGGGTTGTGCTTGTTGGACTGGTATTTGCTGCAGGATGGAAATGCTGTCTCCTGAAGTGCAGGCATACATTCTCGCGAGGGCGACCCCTAAACTATCCGCATAGCCTTGAAATTTGACTCTTTGAGAGATGCAGGCGGCTTTCTGCACGCCGCTTAAGATCTGCTGCAGATAAATGTATGCCCGCCACAGCGCAGGCTATGCCATCACAGGCACAAGGACTACAGGCCGGGCTGTGGCCGTATGCAGCCGTCTGCATGGTTATATCTTTAGAGTGTACGTGCGGCTGCTGATTTGCCCTGGGCGGCAGACTTCAGACGTGGTGTGCTACGGCAGGCGCCCCTGAAATGCCTCAGCCGATGATACCCATTCAGGTATGCACGGAGCGGGTTTCACGCACGGGGATAGGAGGCGGCAGCGCCTTGCGCGCGGCGGCTGCGCGAAAGTGGAAACAAAAAAACCACCGGCCTTCTGACCGGCGGTTTTTTGTTAAACCAGGGTTCTCCGGTAGGGGCGGAGCTCCCTATGTTTTGTTACTTTAGCAGCGCGAGCACGTTCTGCGGAGCCTGGTTGGCCTGAGCCAGCATCGCCGTGGACGCCTGCACCAGGATGTTGTGCTTGGTGAACTCGGTTATCTCTTTCGCCATGTCGATGTCGCGGATGCGGCTCTCGGCTGCCGTCAGGTTTTCGGCCGAAGTGTTGAGGTTGTTGATCTTGTGCTCCAGCCTGTTCTGGATAGCGCCGAGCTGAGCGCGCTGGGTGGATACCTTGTTGGTAGCCGCATCGACTGTAGCGATCGCACTGTTGGCATCAGCCTGCGACGTAATTATAGAGTCAGTCAGGCCAAGAGCAGCCGAACCCATATTGTCGATCGAGATATCCAGATTTTCATCCGCATTGGCGCCCGTCTGAATCTTAGCGACAGTGCCAGACACTTCGAAATCAAGGCTTAAGTCGCTGAATCCATCTATTCCTGCATTTTCACCCAAGACAAGGGTAGCGATACGGCCCTGGCCGAAATCGAGCACCATCGTCTGGGCACCTGCTTCGTTTTTAACCGTAAGCGTAACGTTGTCGTATGTAACTTCATAATCGTCACCGCTAGTTCCGACTTCGGCGAATACGATGGAGCCGCTTTCCGTAAACCCTTCGAAAGTGATGCTGACAACGTCATTCGTTCCAGCAATTGGTGTAATACCATCTACATCAACGCTAGGCAGTTCAATTGTGGAAGAATCGCTGACTTTTGTGGTGGAGCCAAAGCTACCATCCAGCAGATTCTTGCCGTTGAACGTTGTCTTATCGGCGATGTCGTCGATTTCATATTTCAG
>JBMNOT010000210.1:0-3663 GCA_050943225.1 Christensenellales bacterium
GAAATAAAAAACCGCACTGTGCATGCTCTGCGCGTGCGGCTTAGTGCCTGTGGCAGGCTATGCGCTGCGGTCCATAAGCAACTTGTCCGCCATCAGCGCAATGAACTCGCCGTTTGTGGGCTTATCCTTGCTCGTGTAGATGTTATAACCCAGGAAATTATTGATATTTTCGATCTTCCCGCGGGACCAGGCAACCTCTATCGCATGGCGGATTGCGCGCTCCACCTTGCTGGGGCTGGTATCGAAAGGCTCTGCGATGCCCGGATATAATTTCTTGGTAATAGAATTGATGAGATCGGGATTTTTGACGACCATCTTAATGGCTTCACGCAGGAAATGATAGCCTTTGATATGGGCCGGGATACCGATGGATAAAAACACCGCCGTTATCTTCTCATCCAGCGTGCGGGAGCGGACAGGAGCGGGCGTGCGCCGGGTGGCGATGACGCGCTGGCCGAACATGTCCTGCACGCGCTTATACAAAATATCTTTGTTGAACGGCTTGATCATATAGTATCGGGCGCCCAGATCGCAGGCGAGCTTGACCATCTTCTCGTTGCCCACTGCGGATATCACGATGGTGGCAGGCATAGTCTCAAACTCCAAGGTGTTGAGCCGCTCAAGCAGCGAAAGCCCGTCTGCCTCCGGCATGATCATGTCGATAATGAGCGCATCCGGTGAGGTTTCCTTGATCAGCCCCGCTGCTTCGATGGGATTGGTGCAGGTGCCGACTACCTCGATGTCGTTTTTTGAGCTGAAGAATTTTGCCATCATTTCGCTGAGCTGAACATTGTCTTCGACGATAAGAAGCTTAATCTTTTTGTCCATTTTGCACTCAAGACTCCTTTCAGAATTGATAATTGAAATCAATGCCCGCACCCCGCAGAAAATGACGAAACGTGTCGAAACATCCCATTAAAAGCGATATTTGCTAGTATAATATCATGCAAACTGACTTTTTACAATGCATTTAGAGGATAAATTCAAAAAGTAATTCCAGCGGGCAAAAAAATTTCTTAGGAAATCTTTTGTTACATAACGTGCCCCTTTTCGACAATTTTTTTCGTGCAAAGGGAAACACTGATGAGGCATCTCCTCTGTTTAATCAGTGTTTCCCTTTATGTAATGCTTTGCTCTTCTGATGTGCAATTTTTACAGCGCATCCACGTTGCTGGATACACTTTCTTCCTTGAGCCATTCGGCCAGGCCGGATACGCTCTCGATATCTTTGGTTTCGATCTTGGTTCTCATGTTAATGAGCTGTTCGACCAGCGACGCGGCCTTGAGATTTTTCTCCATCTCTTTCTTGAGCCGGGCGCTGAGCATGGCGTTTTCCTTGCGGATGTTTTCGGCCTGCATCATGGTCGCGCGCATCTCTTCCTCCAGCTGACCTTTGGATACCGCCATGCCTGCCACCTTCGCCAGCCCCTTGAAGAAGCTCCTGACATCCACATCCGCGGCCATCAGCGCCTTGATTACGCTCTCGGGGATGTATTTGCTCTCGCGGGAGGCGGGCGTGCTTTGACGCGTGGTTTCATACGGATTGATGTGCGGGATGTTTTCGCGGTCCATATCCGCCATCACCTTTTCCACCAGAGGCCGGGCGTTTTTGATCAGGCTGCGGTATTTGTTCTGATAGCGCAGCATCAGCGTTTTGTCTCCGCCCGCAAGCCTCATGCTGGCGCCCCGGATGGACTCGCCCCGCGCTACGGCGGCCAGAAGCTCGCGCAGCAGCATGTAGATCTCTTCACGGGTGAATGGCGTGAAGGAAGCGGGCTTTTGTTCGATCTCGCCTGTTTCTTTGACCTTCATGTAGTAGTAGTTCCGGACGCTGTTGGGCTTGCGGCCCGTCCTTGCCGCTACCGTTTCAAAGACGCGCTTTAAGGGCGTGCCTATTTTTTGGGCTTTCTTGACTTCGTCCCAAAGCAGCAGCTTTTCTTCATCTTTCCAACCCGTTCTCAGGGTGATGTCAAAGCTATTGATGCCGGATTGATTGTTCGTGTCCATGTTTACAAACCCCTTATCATAGATTTTTAGTGTCTATTATTCTCTTATGCCCTGCGTTTTAAACAGCCTTTTATCATAAAAATTAAAAAGCATACGTTTTTATCCGTTTGCTTTTGTATGCCGGTGGCCGCTGTCATTTTGTATATAATTATGCAAATTGATAGCCGCTTAGAATGATGTATCGGCCGGGGGGGCGCTGAATATATATTGTACAAAGGGAGGCGGCTCATGGAAGAGACGGCAATCAAGCTGCTGTACATCAACTCGAAGGTACACGCGCTGATTAACATCAATCAATCGCCTGCGGGCGAAACGGGCATAGCTGCCGTGACGCAGCCCATCGTAGCCAACTCGTCATTTTTCGTCTCTATGCTGCCGCTGGAAAACGATCGACATTTTTTCTACCTGCCGTTTACCCGCCGGGTGTCCACTGCCGCCAAGGGTGCGATTTTTGACAACGATGGTCTTGTTGAGCTGTGCATGTGGCCCGACAACATCGTCGAGCTGACGCTGTATCCCGCCGCGGTTTACCGCAACGACGGGGAGGAATTAAAGCCTGCGGTGCTGTCGCCTTTCGATTTTTATATCAGCAGCGAGAAGCATACCGCGTTTGTGTATAACGAGGCGGGGTCCAGCTTTATCGTGGAGCACGGCGCGACCGGTCGGCTGAAATTCATCGCGCCGCTGCCTTTTTTCGTGGCGTCCGCGGATATCGCCTTTGCGCGGCTGGAAGAGTTTCCGGTGCTGTACGCCTCCGGCAGAACCACCGAGGGCGCGCTGTTTTTTTACGCCGCCAATGTGCTGCCCGATTTTTCCACCGCTGTGTGCACGCTGTGCGCCGCTTACAGCGTGGAGAAAGCCAGTCTGTCCGTCGTCACCGAAGGGGAGTTCTGGCAGGTGCGCACGCGGTATGCGGAGCAGAAGGGGCGGCTTGAGCCAGTGGATGCCGAGATCGGGTGGTATACCTGTGAAGAGCGTAAACCCGCCACGGTGCAGGAGCTGTGCGCCTGCCTGCTGCAGGCCGTCCGGGCGGACAACCGCGACGCGGCGATGGGCTGCCTGACACCGTCGCTTGCGGAGGATTTGAGCTTTTCAGACGTCAAGGAGTTTTTTGGCGATTTCGTCAGCTTCACGCCCACCATATCGCCAGCCTGCGGGCAAAGCAGCTTCGCGCTGAAGTATGCGGCGGGGCGTCACCTGTATGTTGCGCGCGAGTTTTGTGTGGATACAAAGACGGTGGGCGGCAGCCTGCTGATCGATAACATCCGCGAGCCGTGAAACGCCAAAAAAAGTCCAGTCAGAATGACAGGACTTTTATAAAGACTTTTTTATGATGCAGCTTTTCGGCTGGTAAAGTGTTATGCCTTATACTCGCGGATGCAACGGAGCAGCTCCGCCATCTGTTCGTCGGTGCCGATGGTGATGCGCAGATAGTCGCTGATGCGCGGCTGGTTGAAATGGCGCACGTAGATATGGTTCTTTTCCAGGTGCGCCTTAAGCTGCAGCGCGCTCACGCCCGGCAGGGTAGCGAACAGGAAGTTGGCGGAGGAGGGCAGCACGGAAAAGCCCAGCATGGCGAGCGCGTGCGCGGTATTCTCCCGCGTGGAGATGATACGGCGCGCGATGGCGTCGTAATAGTCCGCATCCAGCAGCGCG
>JBMNOT010000011.1:0-20050 GCA_050943225.1 Christensenellales bacterium
GTAATGCTGATAGTCGTGGTGCAGGAAAGAAGCCTTGCCGCACATGGGGCAAGGTGGGTACTTAGGAACGCACACCGCCGCTGGACGGCTGGGCGCGAACTGATGGAAGCAGTTGCGGCATTGATACATTCAAGCAATATGCCCGGCCTTCAAAAACTCAGGGCGACTGGTTTTCGGTCGGCGAGTATACGGATGAGTGGGGATGCAGGTTTACCAACATCCATGACGGCATTGTCGGCGAGGTCAAACGCCCGATTGTTCCCGCTGAGGATGAGCATTGGGACGATGTGAGCCGGATACACAACCCGGAAGAGCTTCTGACGCTGGACAAGCAAAAAGTCAATGAGTTCTGCGCGTCCACTGATCAATTTGTGCTGCAAAGCGATTTGGCCAGGCCTTTTGAGCGGATGCAGTTTATCAGAGGGACAGAGAATCTGTTTGTGGGTCTTGCGCTGATGCCGCCCAAAATGTTCTCTTTTATGGAGAGGATGCACGATTTCTACTGCAGATTGCTGATCGTTTGGGCGCAGACCGATGTGGACGGCCTGTACTTTATGGACGACTGGGGCACGCAGAAAAGTCTGCTGATTAACCCGAAGCTGTGGGTTGAACTGTTCAAACCCATGTACAGGGATTGCTCCGATATCGCGAAGAAGTATGGAAAGAAGATATTCTTTCACTCGGATGGGTTTACGCTGGATATTATCCCTCATTTGATCGATATAGGGATCGATGCAGTCAACCTGCAGATATTCTGTATCGGTCTGGACAAACTGCGCCAGTTCAAAGGTAAGATAACTTTCTGGGGCGAGATCGACAGACAGGGAATTCTGCCCAACGGGACAAAACAAGAAGTCCAGGAAGCCGTTAGACGGGTTAAGGAAACTCTGTGGGACAACGGGGGCGTGATTGCGCAGTGCGAATTCGGGCCCGGTGCGAACCCAGAAAATGTGTATACTGTATTTGAAACATGGGCTAATCTGTAGTATTCATATGAATTAATTACGCGAAACAGGAGGGGAAAATGAAAAGATCTGAAGTGAACGCTGCAATTGAATGGGCGAAGAAATTATTAAAGGATAACAATATCTCGCTCCCGGTCTTTGCAGACTGGAAAAAGGAAGACTGGGCGAAAAACTACGGCATCACGGAGATGATCCGCAAAACGATGCTGGGATGGGACGTGACGGATTACGGCCTTAGCGACTTTAAGCGTTATGGCGGCGTGCTGTTTACTGTACGAAACGGCGACCAGAAGGATAAAAGCATCGGCGTGCCGTATGCCGAAAAGTATATCCTGCTGGCGGAAGGGCAGGGGCTGCCCACTCACTTCCATTACACCAAAACCGAGGACATCATTAACCGCGCAGGCGGCGTGCTGGCGTTGAAGCTCTATAATTCCAAAGAGGATGAAAGCATCGACTACGAAAGCGACGTCACCGTATATATGGACGGCATCCGGCACACCGTGAAGGCGGGCGAGACCATTACTGTACCGGTTGGCTGCAGCATCACCCTGACGCCTTACATGTACCATAATTTCTGGGCGCTGGAAGGCAAAGGGGATCTGGTTGTCGGCGAGGTTTCGTCGGTCAACGACGACAATGTAGACAACCGCTTTAATCCGGTGCTGCCCCGGTTCGGCGACATTGAAGAGGACGAAGAGGCGGTCTATCCGCTGTGCAACGAATATGAGCGCCTGTTAAAGTAATGACGAGAGCTTTAGCGTAAAATGGGAGTTCCCTTTGTAAGCTTTTGGCGGCCAGCTTTGGCCGTCAATTTATTATTTTTAAAGAGGGATATGGTGCTTTTGAAAAACGCACCTCAAACGCCGGGTAAAGGCTCTCGGCTTATTGCAATATAAGGCTGTGCCTGGGTTGACAACCGCCCAAAAGATTGTTAACATTTTAACATACTGAGCTGACAAGAGTGGTCTTCCAGCAAAGTGCTATAAAGCAGCTGACACAAAGACTTATTCTGAGTGAAAGGCACATAATCTACGGGGTACTGGATTGATGCGCTTTTCCGGCGCATTTTTTAATTTCGGTTCTGAAATGGATTGCGGTTTTACCGCAGGCTGACAGGGAGTGATGAAAACATGGATACCAGAGTAGCCCTTATCGCCATCATCGTCGAGAATCTGGATTCCGTTGAGAGGCTTAACGCGCTGCTGCACGACTATGCGCCGTATATCATCGGCCGTATGGGCATACCGTACCGCGCGCGCAATATGTCTATCATCAGCGTGGCTATCGACGCCCCGCAGGACGTTATCAGCGCGCTATCCGGTAAAATCGGCAAACTGCCGGGCATCAACGTGAAGACGGCGCATTCCAACATAAGGGGCAAGGCATGACCGGCAGCTCAAAAGCGCTGATCGACAGGCCGGAGCGGCAAGGAGTGCTGAGCCGCGATTGATTTCCGGCGCTGAAGGCCGAATGGAGGAGTCGGCGCAATACTTATTTGAGCGCGTGCGTGTTATGGCACGCGGTGTACGACCATGATGCCTATATGCGCAGGCTTATCGATTTTATGAACTGCCATGTGCCCGCACCTGCTGGCGGAGCTTGAGAGATAAACGAATATCCGCGAGCTGTTGCTATCTTACGGTGTTTTGTTATAATAATAAAAGGCATGCGGAGGCGCATGCGCCTGTCGGGAAATACGAATATACGCGTGTTATTGAGCCGGCAACTGGAAAGACCACCGGCTTTTATCGCTAAAGCGGAGAACTCAAACGGTATTCCCGCGGGGATGAAGAATAACAACAGAGGGCAGGGCAGATGAAAAAAGCGGTAATGTACGGCGCCGGCAATATCGGCAGGGGGTTTATCGGGAAAACTTTCTCCGAATCCGGCTATGAGGTATGTTTTATAGAGGTCAACAAAGAGATTGTAAAAAAGCTGAACGAGGATCGGCAGTATCCCGTGCGGGTTGTGCAAAACGACGGCCATCATGAGGAGATCGTCCGGAACGTGCGCGCTGTGGACGGAACGGACATAGAGCGCGTGGCGGCGGAGATCGAAACTGCGGACATTATGGCCACCGCAGTGGGCGTCAACATACTGCCGTGCATTGTAAAGCCCATCTGCGCCGGGCTGAAAAGGCGGCTGGACAAGGGTGTGCCGTCGCTCAATATCATCATCTGCGAAAACCTAATCGACTCGGACAAATACCTGCGCGGGCTGATCGAGGCGGAGCTGGGGGATGCGTACAAGGAAAGGCTGGACAAAAGCCTCGGGCTGGTGGAGGCTTCCATCGGCCGGATGGTCCCCGTGATGACTGACGAGATGCGCGAAGGCAATATACTGCGCGTATGGGTGGAGCCGTACGACACGCTGCCGGTGGACAGCGCGGCGTTCGTGGGGCCGATACCGCCGCTCAAAAACCTTGTTCCCTTCACACCGTTCGGCTTTTTCATCAAGCGGAAGCTGTTCATTCACAACCTGGGGCACGCCGTGTGCGCCTATCTCGGCTGGCAGAAGGGCTATGAATACATCTGGCAGTGTGTGGACGATATGCCGATAAAAGCGCTGGCGAAAGCGGCGATGAGCGACTCGGCGGCGGCGCTGCAGCGTGAGTACGGGGCATCGGTGGACGAGCTTGCCGCCCACATCGATGATTTGCTGAGCCGCTTTGCCAACCGCGCGCTGGGCGACACCGTAGCGCGCGTGGGCCGGGATCCCATCCGGAAACTGGGCGTGGGCGACCGGCTGATGGGCGCGGCACTGTACTGCGCCTCGATGGGCATCGCGCCCGACAATATCGTTAAGGGAATTGCGGCTGCGCTGCGCTACGACAACCCGGAGGACGAGGCGGCCGTATGCATCCAGCTGGATATACGGCAGCACGGCATTGAAGCCGCTGTGAAAAATTACTGCGGCATTGGAGAGGATTCCCCGCTGTTTGGAAGCATCATCCGGCAGTACCGGGAGGGGATTTCGGTATAGCTGTGCCACGGGATTTTGACAGCACTTCTGCGGCGTTGTATAATTATGCCGATACCGGGATTTCGGGAATCGTTGGCAGCAGGCGCAGCAATACAACGGACAGGCCTTCCTTTTCGCCGGCCGTGCGAAGGACAGGCTTTTTATTTTTCTTGAATATGAGAACGCACAGCCACATATCTATATATGTATGTGTGGATGCGGAGGTTTCCTTATGAGAAAGTCATCGGCCATAATGCTGGCAATCGTTGTGGGAATAGTATGTGCGGCGGTCACGTATTTCGTGATGTTATGGGATTTCAACGCCCGGCTGGAAGGCAGCGGCGACAGCCTTTCCCTGAAGGAATTCCGGATTGTGGAGGAAGTGATCAAAAAATACTATTTGCGCGACTACGATATCAAGGAAGTGGAGTACGCCGGACTTAAAGCCATGGTCGCGTCGCTGGGAGACCCGTACAGCGTTTACTACACGCCCGAAGAGTTCGCGACGTTCAACCGGAATTCCACCGGCGAATACAACGGCGTGGGCATGGGCATCACCAAAGACGAGGTGACCGGCCTGATTGTGGTCAGCTATTTCATGGAAGGCTCCGCGGCCAAGGCTGCAGGCATCAAGGTGGGCGATTACATCATCAGCATCGACGGGCAGGACGTGACGGGCAAAACGCTGCAGGAAATCAGCGTGCTGTGCATCGGCGAGGAAGGCACGCCCATCACCATCGGCGTCAAGCGCGGCGACGAGGTGTTGGAGTTTACGATGCTGCGCCAGCCCATTTCGCTGGACATGGTGGACTATACCGTGCGGGACGGCATCGGCTATATGCGCATCAAGCAGTTCGGCGGCAATTGCGAATTGCTGTTTAACAACGCCATCGACGAGTTTGAAAAGAAGCAGGTGGGGGGTGCGATCATCGACCTGCGCGACAACCCGGGCGGCTATCTTAATATTGTGGTGAACACGCTGGACCGGCTGCTGCCCGAAGGGACCATCGTCTACACTGAAGACAAATACGGCAACCGCGAAACGCAGACCAGCGATGCGGCGTGCGTCAGCTTCCCGATAGTGGTGCTGGTGAACGGCAATACCGCATCTGCATCCGAGATATTTGCCGGCGCGATACAGGACTACGGCATGGGATATGTGGTGGGCACGCGCACGTACGGCAAAGGCGTGGTGCAGGTGGTGGTGCCCATCAAGCAGGCGGACGACTCTGTGAGGGGCGCTGTCAAGATTACGTCGTCGGAGTATTTTACGCCCAAAGGGCGCAGCATTGACGGCAACGGCATCTATCCGGACGTGTATGTGGAGCGACGGGGCGACGGCGACAACCAACTGGATAAAGCGCAGTCGGTATTGCGCGCGCTGATCAGCAAAGGCGGTTTGCAAAACGCCTCATGACAAGAATAATATTGTCAAGGGCCTATTGCACTGATAAAATGGTAATTGCTTTTATCAAATGGCTCATCCTGCCGCGAAAGCGGAAATGCTGAGCAGCGCATAAAAGCAGCGCATAAGATAAAATGAGAGGGAACAGGAATGTATGATGTGATCATTGTGGGAGCGGGACCAGCGGGTCTGACTGCGGGCATTTACGCCGGGCGGGCCGGCATGTCGGCGCTGATTCTGGAGAGGGTGTTTCCGGGTGGGCAGATCGCGCGGGCGCATATCGTGGAGAATTATCCCGGCTTTCCGGATGGCGTCGAAGGCGTGGAGCTGGGCATCCGGTTTAAGGAGCACGCCGAGCGTCATGGCGCCGTAATCGAATCGGCTGAAGTGACGGGCTATTCGCTGGACGGCGAAAAAAAGAAGGTGTTCACATCCGACAAGGCGTATGAAGCAAAAACGGTCATACTGGCGATGGGCACGGCGTACAAGACGCTGGGCCTGTACTCTGAGAAGCGCTTTTTGGGCACCGGCGTGTCGTACTGCGCGACGTGCGACGGGCCTTTTTTCCGCGGCAAGGATGTGGTCGTGGTGGGTGGCGGCGATACCGCCATTGAGGACGCGCTGTATCTTGCGAACTTCGTGAACCGGGTATACGTGGTGCACCGGCGGGACGAGCTGCGCGCACAGATGGCGCTGCAGAAGGCTGCCAGGCAGAACGAGCGCATCGAATTCGTCTGGAACAGCGAAGTGGATACTATCACAGGCGATACCGCGGTGACGGGCGTGCGCGTGCGCAACAACAAGACGCAGGAGATGCGGCAGATACCCTGCTCCGGCGTGTTTATCGCCATCGGCACCGTACCGCACACCGAAGAGGTGAAGTCGCAGGTGAAGACGGACGCTTTCGGCTATATCGTAACGGACAGCGGCATGCACACTAATCTGCCCGGCGTGTTTGCTGCGGGCGATACCGTGGCCAAGCCGCTGCGGCAGGTGGTAACGGCGGCGGCGGACGGCGCCATTGCCATCTATTCGGCACAGGAATATCTGAGAAGTTTGGAAAAGCAATAGGACTATACCAATTTGCAAAGTGGTATAGTCGGGACTATAATACAAAAGTCCGGGTCAGGAGGAAAAATGGGAAGGCTTTTTGGAACGGACGGTGTGCGCGGCATCGCCAACGACAAGCTCTCCTGCGAGCTGGCGTTTAAGCTGGGGCAGGCGGGCGCTTATGTGCTGACGAGCAGCGTACACAAGGCGCGCATACTGATCGGCCGTGATACGCGGATATCCGGCGACATGCTGGAATCTGCCCTGGTGGCAGGCATCTGCTCGGTGGGCGCGGAGGCTGTGGTGACCGGCGTGATTCCCACGTCGGGCGTGGCGTTTCTCACTCGAGACTACGGCGCGGACGCTGGCGTGGTGATATCGGCGTCGCATAACTTGGCGGAATACAACGGCATCAAGTTCTTCAACGCGGACGGCAAAAAGCTGCCCGACGAGATTGAGGAGCGCATCGAATCCATCATACTGGACGGCAGCGAGACTGTGCAGCTCAAAACCGGCATGGAAGTGGGGCGGCGCGTGGGCGCGCTGAACGCCCTGGCGGAATACAAGGAGTTTCTGCTGGGGACGACGGATACCAGCCTGCGCGGGCTGAAGATCGTGCTGGACTGCGCGCACGGCGCGGCGTCGGTGGTGGGGCCGCGGGCCTTCCAGGAGCTGGGCGCCACGGTGGTGCCGTATTACAACACGCCGGATGGCATCAACATTAACGACAACTGCGGCTCGACGCACCCGGAGAAGCTGACGCAGCTGGTTACAGAGCTGGGCGCTGACCTGGGCCTGGCGTTTGACGGCGACGCCGACCGGGTGATTGCGGTGGATGAGCACGGCGTGATCGTGGACGGCGACCAGATCATGGCCATCTGCGCGATCGATCTCAAAGAGCGCGGCCTGCTGAAAAAGGATACGCTGGTGTGCACCGTGATGAGCAACCTGGGGCTGGACATCGCGATGGAGCAGCACGACATCCGCACGGTGAAGACCAAAGTTGGAGACCGCTACGTGCTGGAGGAGATGCTGAAAAGCGGCTACAACTTCGGCGGCGAGCAGTCCGGCCATATCATTTTCCTCGACCTGTCGACCACGGGCGACGGGATACTGTCCGGCATTCAGCTGGCATCGGTGATGATGCGCAGCGGCATGTCGCTCTCCAAGCTGGCCAGCAGGATAAGCATACTGCCGCAGGTGCTGGTGAACGTGCGCGTGAAAGACGAGTATAAGGACAGCATTATGGAGGACGAGCTGATAAAGGCGCGCATCAAAGAGCTGGAAGCGCGGTTTGCGGGCAAGGGACGCGTTCTGATCCGCCCGTCCGGCACGGAGCCGCTCGTCCGCGTGATGATAGAAGGACCGGACAAAAAGGAGATTGGACGCCAGGCGGTGGAAATGGCCAAGCTCATCGAAAGCCGCCTCGCGTAAAATATTTTATCAGAGGGGGCTTTTTATATGTGCGGAATCGTGGGCTATGCGGGCGGCCGGGACGTTGTTCCCGTGCTGCTGAATGGCCTTTCCAGACTGGAGTACAGAGGATACGACAGCGCCGGCGTGGCCGTGATATCGGACAACCGGCTGAAGATATACAAGACTAAGGGCCGTCTTTCGGCGCTCTGCGAACTGATGGAAGGCTGCTGCCCCGGAAACACCGTGGGCATCGGGCACACGCGCTGGGCGACCCACGGCGAACCTTCATTCGAGAATTCCCATCCTCACACCAACTGTTCAGGCGATATCGCCGTCGTTCACAACGGTATCATCGAAAACTACATGAAGCTGAAAGAGTGGCTGGCAGCCGAGGGCGCGGTGTTTACGTCGGAGACGGACACCGAGGTCGTCGCGCACCTGATCAACCATTTTTACTGGGGCGACCTGCTGGCCGCGGTGCTGGAGGCGGTGGAAAGGCTGGAGGGCTCGTATGCGCTGGGCGTGGTGTGCGAGAAAAACCCGGATACCATTATTGCGGCGCGCAAGGATAGCCCGCTGGTGGTGGGCATTGGCAGCGGTGAAAACCTGATCGCGTCCGACATACCGGCGCTGCTGGAATACACCCGCGACGTGATTTTTTTAAACGACCGCGAGGTGGCCGTGGTGACGCGCGGCAGCGTGGCGCTGTACGACCAGTATGGGCAGCCGGTGGAGCGGGAGAGCTATCACGTCAGCTGGGACGTTTCCCAGGCGGAAAAGGGCGGCTACGAGCACTTCATGATCAAGGAGATCCATGAAGAGCCGCGCGCGATGGCCGATACGTTTTTCCCGCGGTATAAGGACGGCATCATTGACCTCTCCGAGATCGGGATTGACGAACATCTGGTGAGGTCGATTGATAAGGTAGGCATCATCGCTTGCGGCACCGCGTTTCACGCCGGCATGGTAGGCAAATACATCATCGAGGACCTGGCGCGCATCCCGGTGGAAGTGGAGGTGGCTTCCGAGTTCCGCTACCGCCGGCCCATCATCAAACCGGGGCAGCTGTTTATCATCATCAGCCAGTCGGGCGAGACGGCGGACACGCTGGCTGCGATGCGCGAGGCGAAAAAGCGCGGCGCCAAGGTTGTCGCCATCGTGAACGTGGTGGGCAGCACCATCGCGCGCGAAGCGGACGCGGTGCTGTATACGCACGCTGGGCCGGAGATAGCGGTGGCGTCCACCAAGGCCTACAATACGCAGCTGATGGCGATATACATGATTGCGCTGGAGCTTGCGCGGCTGTCCGGCGCGATGGACATGGCGCGCTACACGCAACTGGCTGAAGGCCTTTCGCGCATACCGGCGCTGATGAACAAGGTGCTGGAAAACAAGGAGCAGCTGGCTCGCGTGGCCAGCCGCAGCTTCTCGCAGAGCAGCGTGTTTTTCATCGGGCGTGGGCTGGACTACGTGCTGTCCATGGAGGCGTCGCTCAAGCTCAAGGAGATATCGTACATCCACTCGGAGGCGTACGCGGCGGGCGAACTCAAGCACGGCACCATCGCCCTTATCGAGCAGGGCACGCTGGTGGTGGCGCTGGCTACCCAGGAGGCGTTGCTGGAGAAGACGATCAGCAACATCAAGGAAGTGAAGGCGCGGGGTGCGCAGGTGCTCGCGGTATGCTTTGAAGGCACGCACCTGCCGGACGATATCGCCGACGAGGTGGTATATCTCCCGCGCACCGACGACCTGTTTGCGCCGATACTCGCGGTGACGCCGATGCAATTGTTCGCGTATTACATGGCGGTCAACAAGGGCTGCGATGTCGACAAGCCGCGCAACCTCGCGAAAAGCGTGACGGTGGAGTAGAGGGGTTGCACTATAAAAATTTCTGCAATCTTTACAATAGTCGTAACGTTGATATGCACAAAAGTATCTTATGCATATCAACGTTCTATTTCTGTATTCATAATTAAATATCATTTACCAAAATGTCCTTTGGAATAGATTAAATGCTTAGCGCAGCGGCCACGCACAGCGCGAAGACGGCGGTGCGGCATCCGGAAAAATACAGCCCGAAGGCGTTGAAAACGACTACTGCCGCGTAAAAACCCGACTGCTTGCGGTTTTGCGCATTGAGCAGCTTGTACACCGCAAACAGCGCCACCATTTCGATCACCGCAGCATCATAATAGTTGGCATTATAAACGTTGAGCTGATCCGGGTGGAGTCGGCACCGCTGATCAGAAATTGAACAAAGGCCACCGCAAACGCAAACAAACTCGCGGCACAGGATACTTCCATGATTTTATCGAACAGCTTACGCGTCATGACAGACCGTGCAAATGCACCAATCAGGAAAAAAACGGCTAACAGCATCGTGACCAGAACGCCCATTTTGTTACCATCTGCCAGCGCGGCCACAATGCCCAACGCGCAGAGCGCCCACAGGTATTGGATGCCGGGTGATGTTAGCGCCAGAGGCATCAGGCGCTTTTCTTTTATCAGATAAGCGATGAGGCACAGCATCGCAGCAACAGCAGCATACATGGAAATAAAAGCGGAAATGACAAGGCCCAGAACGATCCGCTCATCCACCGTATACGCATCTGTTATCTTCTTAATGAAACTCCTAATAATACCGAAGCCTCCCTTTTTCAACATTTGATGAAAACATCAGGGACGGTTTCCCTCTCCAAACTTATGAATGATAACACAAAAGATCAAAAAAGATGTGTCAAGTTTGTAAATGATGATGGTTGCGCGAGAAGGGGAGGGCGGAAGGATGGGGATAGTTTTTACGGTGCAAAGCATACATCAACGTTCCCACAATTATTGTTTTATGTGTTGGATTAAGGGGGTAACAATAAACAAACTCTACTCCGTAACAATATGAGAAAGTGGAGTAGAGCTTACTTTAATACTAAAGATATTTTATATTAATGCGGCTTATTTGACCTTGATAACGCTTCCTTTAGTTATTTCTATCAGAATTTCAGGCGTTAGCTTAAAAACGGCATGGGGAGTTCCGGCGGCTGCCCATATCTCACTGTATTGGGTCAAATCTTCATCAATTAATGTGGTGATTGGATTAATATGCCCGACAGGCGGTACGCCGCCTATTGCAAAGCCTGTATGCTCCAAAACAAATTCCGCATCCGCTTTTTCCAATTTCTCGCCTGCATATTCTTTGACTCGTTTTTCATTAACCCTGTTTGCGCCGCTTGCGATGATTAATATGGGCTTTTGAGACGATTTGCCCTTAAATATCAACGATTTTGCTATCTGGCCCACTGTACAGCCTATGGCGTTTGCTGCTTCCTGTGCCGTACGCGTAGAATCTGAAAATTCGATAACATTGAGTTCAAAACCGAATTCATTGAGGACAGCTTGCACTCTTTCTGCGCTTTTCTTTAAACTGGATGACATGATGCTTACCCCTATTAACAACTAAAAATACTCGACCTCGTTATAATAACCCTTTGCTAAATGAAAATAAAGACCGTTTCAAAGATTGCAGGCAATAGAAAAGTACAGGGGATGGACCTACACCCAAAATAAGTTTTGCCTGATTAAAAAGCCACGCACTACGGGGGTTGCGCGGCTTTATGACCTCGGTTGAGGGCTTACTTTTTCATCGTGCTATACACAAAACGGTACAGCTCGAATAGCGCGAAAGCGGCGGGGTCGTCCACATTGATATCCGGATGGTATTTGGCAAGTATGCCGCTCCAGCCGAGGCAGTCGATTTCCTCGCGCATGACGCGGAAGCTGACCGCGTGGCCTTTTTTCGCGTTGATTTCCAGCAGTTTTTCGCGGATGCGGTTGAAGTTGCGCAGTATGTCTCTCACCGGCAGCTGGGTGCTGTCGTCTCCCGGCTTATTCATAGTTTCCTCCTACAGGCGGTAGCCCAATGCTGGTCTTCAAAAGGATGGATAGAGGACAGCATAAACACGGCAAGATATAAATCGGTCAATGTGGGATTGAAACAGGTAATGTGCTTCCTCAATTTACATATATTTTACATCAAAGTATTGGTTTTGACAATATACATGCTTGTCACTATACTATAATAAAAACAAACCTCAGTGTTTGCTTAAGATTTCAGGAACCGGTTTCCATTCTTTGGACCCGAAACAGGGAGCCGTCAGCAGGAAGATAAATGATGATGAAACGCAGGAAAATTCTATCCTTTATATTCGCCATAGCCCTGGCAGTGTCGATTTTTGCCGGATATGTGCCGGTGACGCGCGCCGAAGTCACCATCGACCAGGCGGGCACTGTAAACACGCCGGATACAAATCTGCGCGCGCAGCCTTCCGCTCTCTCCGATGTTCTGGTCCGTATGGACAAAGGCGCGGCTGTGTCGGTGCTGGAAGGCAGCACTGGCGGCTGGTACAAGGTGATGTATCAGGGCTATACCGGCTATGTTCGCACGGATTTTATCGACGTGATGGTGACGGGGCTCAATGACCCCGGCGTGATCGTCTCGGAAGCTGCGATGACCAGCGAGGCGGGTGGCGGCGCGGCGATGGGCACATTGGCTGTGGAAACCCAGGTGACGATCACCGGATCGTACGGTAGCTATTATCAGGTCAAGACCCAGCAGGATATGACGGGCTTTGTGCCGATGGATTGCGTCCATAAGAAGAAGATCATCACGCTGAACATGAGCGCGACCATCAACGCTTCCAACGTCAACCTGCGCAGCATACCCAGCACCTCCGGGGAAATCGTGGCCTGCATGAAGCGCGGCGACAAGGTGATGGTCCACAGCTTACAGGACCATTGGGTCAAAGTGGATTATCAGGGCAAGTCCGGCTATGTGCGGGGCGACTTTGTTACCTACGACATACCGGGCGAAAATTACCTGACGGCGATGAATGTGGGCATGCGAGGGCCGGCTGTATCCACGCTGCAGGTGGCGCTGCACAAGAAGGGCTTTTTCCATGTGGCGGCCAACGGCGTATACGGCAAGGCCACCCGCGCCGCGGTGAAGAAGTTTCAGCAGTCGGTGTACCTGGATGCGGACGGCGTTGCGGGAGAGCAGACGCTGCTGCTGCTGTTCGGCAAGGATGCGGCCAAGATATGGAACAACTTCCGGAGCGAGCTGGAGCCGCAGGAGCCGCAGCAGAACGGCCGGGTGTGGCTGATAGACTGGTTCGACGGCATGAACAAGATCATGAAGCGTATGACGCCGTTTCTGGTGATCGATGTGCGCACCGGCATCAGCTGGAAGATGCAGCGTTTCGGGGGCTACACGGCCCTGTGGCACGCTGACGTGGAGACAGTGACCAAAAAAGATACCGAGAAGATGACCGAGGCATGGGGCGGCGAGCTGAACCCCACGCGCCGCCCGGTTTGGGTGAAGTACGACGGGAAGTATTATGCCGCCAGCCTGATGGGCTATGTACACAACACCGGACCCACGCCGAACAACGGCATGGACGGCCAGGTCTGCCTGCATTTCAGGGGCAGCAAGATTCACAGCTCCGGCCGTCTGGACGAGGCGCACCAGGCCTGCATTATGGAGGCGTATTACAACGCCGACAAGCTGGACGCCTACATCAGCTCCGGAAAAGTTTGAAGCAAACGGGAATACGGACGATATGAGAAAACGCGCAACATGGATATTATGCATAGGATTGGCTCTGGCGCTGGTGCTTGCCGGCTGCGCGAAGCCGGCGGATTCGCCATCGGTGGCCGGTACGCCGCAGCCTGTGGTAACGCCCATGCCCATTCCCACCACGGCGCCAGACGTGGCAGCCACGCCGGCCGACGAGGAAGAGGGCATAGTGTTGGCAGACGGCTGGACGTATTATCTGGACGAGGATGAAATCGCGGTGACGGATTACGGCGAAGACCCGCGGCTGTGCCGCAAAAATGAAAGCAGTGTCGAGGACCTGGGCATCCGCAGCTTTGCGTTCGACATCATCGGGGACTATATCTATGCGGACTCCCGCTATCCCGACCTGGACGACAAGGGCAACCAGGCCTGGTATACCACCCGGATGAGCCTGGACGGGTCGGGCAAACGGCGGCTGGAATATGCCAGCATGTCGGCGCGATTGATGGCCGAGGACGGGCAGCATTTCTACTTTACGACGGCGGGGGAGAGCGCCGTATTCGTGGCGGATCTTGCCTGTGAAAACGTGACCCCGCTGGTCGTGAATCTGCCCGACGCGGATGAGCTGAATAAAGAGCTGGATGCGGACCGGGAGCTGCAGCTCGATATCGAAAGCATTGAGAGCGGCAGGTTTAAGCTGAGCGTTACATTCGTAACGCCCGACGGCATTCAGATGTATAAGGGTACGTACGCCATGTCGCTGGACGGCTCAGCGATTGAAAAAAAGAGCGGTACTTACTACGACTACAAATCGCTGGAGAGCGCACTGGACTAAAAGCGTCAGCGTTTGTCCATCGTGCCTTTGATATACCGGTAAAGCTCGAACAGAGGCCAGGCAGCCGGGTCGCTGATGTTGACGTCCGGGTGGTATTTGGCGAGTATGCCGTTCCAGCCCAGCTCCGCAATCTCGCGGCGCATCGCAATGTAGTTCGCGATGTGGCCGCTTTTTTCGTTGATCTCGATCAGCTTATCGCGCATGCGGGTGAGGTTTTCCAATATATCCGACCAGTTCTCACCGCTGTTTTCGGGTTTCTTCATGTTCGCCCTCCCTTCCGGAACGCTTCCGGCTCTATTCTAATACGCGGGCTGTAAATAATTTGTCAGAACGCGGCGCGCCGGAATACGGCGAAGGTCAAAAAAACGGGATTTTTGTCGATTCCCGGTTCTATCATGAAATGATCAACCAAATTCATATATTATTTAACGGTTAACCCGACTATTTGCTGGCTGCAGCTTGCGGATTGTACTTATAGTGCTGTAATATAATAATATATTAATAATATATGGATTCTAAATATAGGGAGGTTTGTCGCGATGTCGCCATATAAAAATTTCCTCAGCGCCGCCAAAGACTACATGAACAGCCATGGCTTTCTGCGTTTCCTGCTGTCGGCCCATATCGCTGTGTTTGCGTTGGGCGGGCTGCTGTACGTGCTCGGCATATTTCTTGTCAATATCGCGGGCGCGGGCGGCGTGTCCATCTATGACGCGTTTGTTACGCTGGGCGCTGTGCTCATGTGGGCGGGCCTTTTGCTCAGCCTGATCGCAAAGGATCCGGTGACCATCGTGATTGCCTCCGGGTCTGTCGCTTTCTGCTCTCTGGTGGCCTGGATTGTGCTGCTGGCCAGGAGATTTCCCTTTTTCTTCGGCCCGCTGTTCTACTTTCTGGTTTTCGGCGCCGTCTGCATTATTACCTTTGTCAAGGCGGAAAAGTTTGTGAAGATGCGCGCAGAAGCTGCGGCCAGAGCTGCCGTGCACTGCACGCGCTGCGGCTATGCGATGCCCAGAGGAGCGGTATTCTGCCCGATGTGCGGTACGCCCAATGCCGCAATGCAGTACGCGCCTCCGGTTCAGCCGCCGTATGCAGCACAGCCGCAGTACGCGCCGCCGGCTCAGCCGTATGCACCACCGGGCCAGCCGCAGTACGCGCCGCCGGCTCAGCCTGCTGCACCTGCCGCCGAGCCCGCTGAGGAGCCTGCTGCGCCTGCTGAAGAGGATAAAAAGAAATGTTTCAGCTGCGGAGCCGAGTTGCCGGCAGGAGCTGTTTACTGCGGGAAATGCGGCATGAAACAATAAACGTAGATATTAAAGAAGGACTGCCCTTCACGGGGTGCAGTCCTTTTTGCTTTGTGTGAACCAGTATTACAACCGCAGGGCAGCTCTGCGGATAAGATCCAGCGCGTACAATGTCGCCATGTTGCGGATCATGCCGCGCTCCTCTTTGTGCCCGCGGGACAAAAGCTGTTTTCTGGTTTCCTGAAACGCCGCGCAGTCCACGCCAAACCAGACCAGACCGACGGGCTTTTCCGCGCTGCCGCCGCCCGGCCCTGCGATGCCGGTGATGGATATGCCGATATCCGCGCCGGACAGCGCCCGGACGCCGGCGGCCATCTCGCGGGCCGTCTCAGCGGAAACTGCGCCGTGGTCGGCCAAAGTCTTCGCCGAGACATTCAGCAGCTTTTGCTTGATATCGTTAGAATAGGCACAGACGCTGCAGCCGAACACGTCGGAAGCGCCGGGTATGTCGGTGATCGCAGCAGCCACCTTGCCGCCGGTGCAGCTTTCAGCCAGCGCGACGGTGAGCTTCTTCTCGCGCAGCAGCGCCACCACCGCAGCCTGCAAACTGCCGACATCCACGCCGTACACCACGTCGCCCAGCATGTTCCGGATGTGCTCGACCATCGGGTCTACCAGGGCAAAGGCTGCGTCCGCGCTCTCGGCCTTGGCACTGACGCGCACCTGCACCTCGCCTGACTTGGCGTAAGGCGCGACGGTGGGGTTGACGGAGGAAGTCATCAGATCGCGCAGCGTGTCTTCCACCAGCGATTCGCCCATGCCGAATATATGGATGGTGCGCGAGCGTATCGTAGCGCCGGTGTATTTCTCCAGAAACGGCGCGACCTGTTTCTCAAACATCGGGTACAGCTCGTTTGGCGGCCCGGGCAGCATGATGACCGTTTTGCCGCCCTGCTCCACCGCGAAACCGGGCGCGAAGCCGGCCTCGTTGAAAAACACCGTGGCGCCTGCGGGCACATGCGCCTGCACCAGGTTGTTGGGCGTCATGGGCACGCCGCGCCGCTGATAGAACGCTTCGATTTTGCGGACGGACGGCTCGTGCGGCTCCATATGAAGGCCGAAACAATCCGCCACTGCTTTTTTGGTGACGTCGTCGTAAGTGGGGCCAAGGCCGCCTGTGGTGATGACGATATCCGCCCGGCTGAGCGCGAGCTTTAAGCTGTCCAGCAGCCGCTGGCTGTTGTCGCCCACCACCGACTGATGGTAGACGTCGATGCCGAGTGACGCCAGCTCCCGGGCGAGGTAGGCGCCGTTGGTGTTGACGATGTCGCCCAGCAGTATCTCTGTTCCGATGCACAGAACCTCTGCGTTCATATCTCGTCCTCCGGTTACTTAATTCCTGTATTATAGCACAGACGGGGCGGTTTCACACGCTGCCTTTCGGCCAGTTTTGCTTTTTGGACGGGGCTATGGTATGCTGTTCAAAAAGCAAAAACAGCCGGAAGACGGTAATCCGAAGGCGCGCGCCGGATAAGGAAAGCGGCCTTCTGGAAATAGATTTTGGAAGGGTCTGTCAAAATGAAGATGGCGACGGAATGCATCCATTGCGTGCTCAAGCAGATGGATAATTATTTTTTGCGTTTTGTGGGGGACGAAGAAGAGCGTTTTGACTTTTTGAGGGCTGTCTGCGCCGAAATTGGGACGATGGATGAGGAAACGCCTGCGGCGGTTGTCAGTGCCAAAATGGTGCGCGTTATCCAAAGCCGGGCAGGCGAAGCGGATCTTTTCGCGGAGGAAAAGCGCGTCTATAATCAGGCGATACTTGAAATTGAGGATGACGTGGCGGCGCGCATTGCGGCTGCGGACGATAAGCTTGAGCGGGCACTGCAATATGCGATGACAGGCAATTATATCGATTTTGGCTCCAGGTACGGCGTGAGCAGGGAAAAGCTCAGCGAATTGATCGAGGCTGCGCCGAACCTGGACATAAAGCCCATGCTGGAGCGGCTTCGCCGCGATCTTGGCAAAGCGCGCACTCTGGTCTATGTGCTGGACAACTGCGGCGAGGCGGTGCTTGACAAAATATGCATCCGGACGCTGAAGGGGCTGTATCCGAATCTTAGCATCACGGCGCTGGTGCGGGGGAAGCCGGCGTGTAACGACGTGACCATGGAGGAAGCGCGCGAGATCGGGCTGGATGCGCTGGTTGATGTGGTGGGCAACGGGGATGATACTCCCGGCACCGTATTGTCGCGCATATCGGACGAGGCGCGAGCGCTGCTGGAAAGCGCGGACGTCATCATTTCCAAAGGCATGGGCAACTACGAAACTCTTTGTGGATGTGGGCTGAACGTCTATTATATGCTGCTGTGCAAATGCGAACGATTCGCGCGGGAATTTGAAAAACCGCTCTACGACGCCATATTTATCGCGGAACTGCCGGACGGTGCGGCATAGATTAAGGGAGAAGCGGCCTATGATTTTGGGCTGTCCAATACAGGGCTTTTATAGTATAATGAAAGAAATTCCGGTGGTGGAATAAGCATATAGAAAGGTTCTGCCAATGAAGAAGAAATATTACGCAAGGCGGCGGAGGGTAAGACGGAGGGTCAGAACCCGGTTTTTCGTCATTATCGGGCTGATGGTAGCTGCGCTTGCGGTAGGGATATTTTTTATCGTCAAAGCCGTTATCGATAAGCCGGGCACGCCCCAGTCGCCGGTGGATTCCGTGCAGCTGACACCGCCTGACAACACGGTAACGCTGCCGCCGGAGGGGCAGGAGCCGACGGATGCGCCTTCGCCCACGCCGAAGCCCACGCTCTCGGACGACCTTGTGCCCAGGGCTGTGGAGGAAACGGAGCCGTCCAAGTTCGGGTTTGAGACGCATGTATATGTGGACAACGAGGAGACGACGTCCTACAAGCGCGAGGGGTCGGTAAGCTTCCCCACGGGAGCGGAGTACACGGCGCTGGAGGGCGTCACGACATACCGCGGCAACAACTACCGCGACGCATCCAGCTGGGGGACGGCGGACATTAAAGAGGGCAAGCTGACGCTGCTGGATATTGAAAAGAAGACCAGCCACATCGGACGCTGGGGCGGTTCGGGCTGTACCGGCCAGCCGCTGGTGGTAACATGGCCCGACAAGACGCGGCAGAACATGACGGCGCTGTACGACGAGTTCAGAAACAAGCCGGGCTTTACTGAAGTCATCATCGCGTCGCTGGACGGCAACATCTATTTCATGGAGCTGTCCACGGGCAAGAAAACGCGTGACCCGCTCAAGATCGGTGCGCCCACCAAGGGCACGCCCAGCCTGGATCCGCGCGGCTATCCTATTATCTATGTGGGGCAAGGCCTGAACCCGGAGGGCAGCAGCACCGCCTCCAACGATATGTACGTGCGCGCTTACAATTTGCTGAACAACAGCACAACGCCGCTGCTCAAGTTCGGTGCGGCGAAAAAGGATCCGTACGCTTACCGGGATTGGCAGGCTTATGACGCGAGCCCTCTTATTGACGCGGCGACGGATACGCTGATAATGCCGGGTGAGAACGGCATACTCTATACGGTCAAGCTGAACACAGCCTACGACGAGGATGCCGGCACGCTGACGATGAACCCTGACCCCATCGTGAAGTATGTCTACACTTCCACACGCAACGAATCAAGCGGCATCTGGGGTATGGAGAATTCGCCGGTCGGCTGGCGCAATTACCTGTTCTTCACCGACAACATCGGCATGCTGCAGTGCGTGGATCTTAACACCATGACGCTGGTGTACGCCAACGATTTGGAGAACGACAGCGACGTGTCCATGGTGCTGGAGGAGGATATAGCGAACCAGAGCGTATACCTTTACACCGGCTGCGAATATGACGATACTGTGCTGAACACGAAGGAAACGAACGGAACATGCTATGCCCGCAAGATAAACGCTCTCACCGGCGAAATTCTCTGGTCCACGCCGTTTTCCGTTTTCACTGAGCCTGGCGGCAGCGTGGACGGCGGCATACTTGCGTCGCCCATACTCGGCAAAGAAGGCACCACGATGGAGGGGCTCATCATCTATACAGTTTCTTCCGTGATCAAGGACGACGGCAGCAAGACGGCGATGATGGTGGCGCTCAACAAGAACACCGGCGACATCGTCTGGCGGCTTGACCTGGAGAACTCAGGCTGGACACCGTCTTCACCGGTGCCGGTGTACACGCCCGACGGGCAGGGCTATATTGTGCAGTGCCTGTTCGGCGGCACGATCAAGCTGATCAAGGTGGACGGCGACACAGCGTCCGTGTCGGACTCCATCAATGTCAGCGAGAAGATCGGAAGCGACGATCCCAACAGCTTCGAGGCGACGCCCGTCGTGTTCGGCAACACCATCGTGGTGGGGTCGCGCAGCAGCCGCTTCTTCTACCTGACGATCAACTAGCAAAAGACATAATAAAGGCCTCGGAAAAAACCGGGGCCTTTTTGCATCGCTGAAAATATCTTGGTACTGTCAAGAAAATTTCGCAAATTTGATTGCCGCCTGGTGGCCCGCAGCTAGCTGATAGCTGAACCGGCTTCTTCTTTCAGCATCTCGTCCAGGTGTGTCATGTTCATATA
>JBMNOT010000211.1:0-3611 GCA_050943225.1 Christensenellales bacterium
AAATGGGCGACGAGCTGGGCGCAGGCGAACCGCGACATACCGGTGCTGGGCACTACGCATGCGGACAGCTTCTACGGCGCGATTCCCTGCACCCGCCGGATGACGGACGCAGAGATACAGGGCGCGTACGAGAAGGAGACAGGCCGCGTGATCGTGGAAACATTTGTCGGGCGCGGCATTGACCCGCTGCAGGTAGGTGCGGTGATCGTTGCCAACCATGGTCCTTTCAGCTGGGGCGTTACTTGCGAAAAAGCGGTGGAGAACGCGGTGGTCATGGAATACGCCGCTGAGATGGCATATATCACGACAGCGCTTAACCCCGGGGCTGATTGTCAGCAGGCCTTGCTGGACAAGCATTTTCTGCGCAAGCATGGCGCAAATGCATACTACGGTCAGAAATAAAAAACGGCAAAGCAGCATCCCTTTAGTTGCTGCACAGCGGCGAAGGGGCGCTGTTTTCTTTTATCTGTTTCTTTTAGAAAAAATGGGGTGAATTTGGCAGCGGCTGTTTCGGCGCTGCGCAATGGTGGTATTTTATAACGGACAGGCGACGGAGCCGTATCAGAGGGCAAACCGTCAATAAAAAAGCGCCTAACCCTGATTCGCAGGGTCATATATTCCGGGGAGGTACTGCAGCAACATACGTGCCACCATTCACACTCACAAGCCGGGCCCTTCGGGGCCGGTGATTCACACCACCAATCGCACCAGGGCAGAAACCAGAGTTGGCATGACAGCCCGTTTGGGCCCATGCCTCGTCCCTGTGAAGATTTTGTCCGAAAAGGCGAAGGAGAACCACGGCTTTATGCTGTGGTTCTTCTTTTGGGGCGGCTTTTATTTCGGCCGGTAGGTGAGGCAGCTGGCCAGTACGGAGTTTTGGGCGTCGTCGATTTCCACCCGGCCTGCATGGCAGTGGAACGCTTTGTTGTAGGCGCATTCGGACGCTACGCAGATGATTTTGGGAGAGCCGATATCTGCGCCGAACTCCGTGTTCAGCCCGTCCAAAAGGCGATGCCTTGCTGCAGTCGCCGCCGGGCTGTTTTGGGTGTAAGTATCGCAATAGGCGGCGTTGGGGTTGCGGCCGACGCGGATGGTGCGGGCGCTGCAAAACTGTTCCATGTTGTAGGCGCAGTCTTTGGCACGGCATTTCAGACCGGGCATGCCACATCATCCCTTCGTTTGAAGCTGGCGCAATAGCTTTGCTGCGGCGTGCCGGCCGCGCCCGCCACCTGTATGCTGTTTAGCCGGCACATCTGACCGCGTTCATTGTAAATGCAGGCCGTTACCGAGCAGCGTATGGTCTGCGACGATTGATTGATCAATAGCATGGCTGGCTCCTTGTCCGTAGTTTGGAACCCGGCAGTTTTCAGTTTAATAATGCCGATTCCTGCATTTATTATGCGGCCTGCTATAAAAAATATGCCGAAGAAACAGCCGCCCCTGATTACTTTAAGAAAAAAGGGGTAATATTATAAGCAGAGGTTTTTTGAAGTATATTGACAATGCGCTAATATCGATAATATAATAAAAATGGTCTGTAGGGCTGTAATTCCTTTTTGTACGCTTATTCCCTAAATCTGCTGGCAATATGATACAAATGCCTGTGTTACTGTGTTTATAATTATTTTTTTACATAAATAAAGGAGTTTTGTGCTTGGATATCAGTTTATTGAAAGAAAAAAGCCTGATGGATCTCCGGGAGATCGCCAAGATGGCAGGCATCAAATCGGTTACGAAATACCGTAAAGGCGAGCTGCTGGAGATGCTCTATGAGCTGGACCGGAAGGCGCGCGAAGAGGCAGCGAAGCAGGCTGCTGAGCAGGCGGCTAAAGCCCCTGCGGAAGTAACGGAAGAACCGAAAGAGGCGCCCGAGGCGGCGGAGGCAAAAGAGATCCCCGCCGGCCAGCAGGATGCGCCGGACCAGCCGCAGCACCGGGAGAAACCGCGGGACAGCGAGTCGGCCCGTGAGCAAAAAAACGGCGAAGAAAAGAAGATTATCGAATACGTCATGGGCAACGACGCTGTCAACGAGCTCCTGAATAAAGGCGAGTGCGGCGATGCCGAGGGTATACTTGAGGTACTGCCCGAAGGCTACGGCTTCCTGCGCAGTGAGAACTATCTGCCCGGTAATAAGGACGTTTATGTGTCGATGGCGCAGATACGCAAATTCAACCTCAAGACAGGCGACAAGGTGACGGGCAAAACACGCCCCGCCAAGGACGCCGAGAAGCTCAATGCGCTGCTCTACATTGAGCAGGTGAACGACGACGCGGTGGAGAAATGCCTGATGCGCAGGCCGTTTGAGGAACTGACGCCTATCCACCCGAACGAGCGCTTTACGCTGGAGCGTCCCGGCGCCGCGCGCGACCTCGCTATTCGACTGATCGATCTGATAGCGCCTATTGGCAAGGGCCAGCGCGGTCTGGTGGTGTCGCCTCCCAAAGCGGGCAAAACCATCATGCTGAAGAAGATCGCCAACAGTATCACGGCCAACTATCCGGAAGTGAACCTTATAGTGCTGCTGATCGACGAGCGCCCCGAAGAGGTGACGGATATGCAGCGCTCCATCGACGGCGAGGTTGTATACTCCACTTTCGATGAAAAACCGGAAAACCACACCCGCGTTGCGGAGATGGTCATCGAGCGCGCCAAACGCCTGGTGGAGCAGGGCAGGGACGTAGTGGTGCTGCTGGACAGTATTACGCGTCTTGCGCGCGCCTACAACCTGATCATACCGCCCACCGGCCGCACACTTTCCGGCGGCTTGGACCCGGGCTCGCTGTATAAACCCAAGCGGTTCTTCGGCGCGGCGCGCAACATCGAGAACGGCGGAAGTCTCACCATTATCGCTACCGCGCTGATCGACACCGGCTCGCGCATGGATGAAATCATTTACGAAGAGTTCAAGGGTACGGGCAACATGGAGATCCACCTGGATCGCAGGCTGTCTGAGAGGCGCATATTCCCCGCTATCGACCTTAACAAGTCGTCCACGCGGCGCGAGGAACTGCTGCTGCCCAAGAAAGAGCTGGAGGGCATCTGGGCGATCCGCAAGGTGATGTCCAGCGGCAACACCGCCGAAGTTACTGAGCAGCTCATCAGCATGATGGCCAAGACGCAGACCAACGATGCATTTCTGGATAAGCTGCGCGGCTGGCTCTCCATATGGGATAAGGAAGGGTATAACTTCCCCACGAAGAGGTACTAAGATCCTGGTTATATCGTCCGCATTACGGTGTTCACATTTTAGAACACCTGCGAACATCTGCGGCCCGCGCTGGCTCAATAGAAGAAGCCGGCTGGGCTGTTTCTTTTCTTTCTTTGGGGTACAGTCTGCTGCTGTTTTTGAAAATGTGTGACGTTTAATCCGGTGCACACCAGCAAATCGGCAAAGGCGTGTGCAACACCTCGGGCAGCGGACGAAAGAGAGTGCGTTGCGGGATAATAAAAAAGCCGCATGCGCGTACTGTAGCGGCTGGGCAGGAAACAGGCTAGATGCCGCGTTCCATCATGTGGTCGCCTATGTATTCGGGCACCGTTTGGCCCTGCGTCAGGTTTTGGACATGGTTGAGGAAACGGTTTTCCATGCCCTGTTGAATGAGAAAACGGAC
>JBMNOT010000212.1:0-3610 GCA_050943225.1 Christensenellales bacterium
AAGTTTTTGTCAAAGATAATAATTCTATGAAGTTTTTGTCAAAGATAATATCCCTATGAAGTTTCTGTCAAAGATAATATCCCCTCAGTCTTCAGTGTTATATTGGTATGGTTAAGTACATACAGCATGTCGACAGTATCATTGTAATCAAAAATAGAGGGTTGAACTATGGATATAACCCATAATATTACAGCTGTCCTTGCCGCACCCAACTATTCCGCAACATACCAAAAGCGGATATCCAACATCCCGAACATCCGCCTAATAATTAAACTACTGAATTTTCGACTTTACAGTAACATATCTATACTACCCGATTACGCCTGCCCCGCTTTCCGAAGCATCTCCTGCGATAATGACTCCGCCTTCTCCCTCACCAGCGGCTCGTCGATCGCCGTCAGATGGCCGTCTTCGGAAACAATCCGGCCGTTGGCCATGACCAGCTTCGCCGGCCGACAATAACCCACCGTGCCCAGCAGGCAGGCAGGGTCGTTACCGGCGCCCGCAAGCTCTAAAAGCGAAGCGTCAATCATAAAGAGATCCGCGGCTTTGCCGGGCTCCAGACTGCCGATATCGTCCCGTCCCAACAGGGCGGCGCTGCCCCGCGTGGCGAGCTTCAGCAGATCGTAGCCTGTCGGCGCATTTTCGCTCCATTTGAGGCGGTGCATCAGGTAGGCGGCGCGTATCTCCGCCATGAGGTTGGAGCCATCGTTGCTCGCGCTGCCGTCCACTGCCAGGCCCACCGGCACGCCCAGCCGGAGCATGTCCGGAATGCGGCACACGCCGGACGCGAGCTTCATGTTGGACACAGGGCAATGCGCCACGCCCGTTTTGGTCTCAGCGAGAAACCGCAGCTCATCGTCGTTGAAGTGGATGCCGTGCGCAAACCAGACGTCGCTCCCTGTCCAGTCGCACAATTCCATGTATTCCAGCGGCCGCATGCCCACTTGGCGCAGGCAATATTCCTCCTCATCCAGCGTTTCGCACAGGTGCGTGTGCCGCCGCACGCCCAGCTGCCGGGCTAATGCCGCAGAATCTTTCAGCAGCTCTGCCGTCACGCTGAAAGGCGAACACGGCGCGAGCACCATCTGGGTCATCGAAAAACGCGAACTGTCGTGATAGCGTTTAACCAGCCGCTCGCTGTCTTTTAAAATAGTGTCAACATCCTGCACCAGATCGTCCGGCGGCAGCCCGCCGTCGCTCTTCCCGCGGGACATGCTGCCGCGCGAAGCGTGAAACCGGATGCCAAGGTCCTGCGCCGCGCGGAACTGCTGGTCGATGAAGTTTTCCGAGCCCTCGCGCGGGAACACATAGTGGTGGTCAAAGCAGGTGGTGCAGCCATATTTCAGTAGCTCGCCCATGCCGACAAGCGAGCTGTAATAGATGCAGTCGTCGTTAAGCCCCCGCCATATCTCATACAGCGTTACCAGCCACAAAAACAGCTCCATCCGCTGCACCACAGGCAGGTTCCGCGTAAACGTCTGATACAGGTGATGG
Source organism: Christensenellales bacterium (assembly GCA_050943225.1). Lineage (GTDB taxonomy): Bacteria > Bacillota > Clostridia > Christensenellales > SZUA-584 > SZUA-584. The sequence continues at coordinate 1,498 of JBMNOT010000212.1, forward strand.
TGCGTATTGATAAGCCCCGGATACACAAAGCAACCGGAGGCGTCGATCACCCGGTCCGCTTTCATGTTCTCGGTGCCAATATATTTGATCTCGCAGCCGTCCACAAGGATATTGGCGTTCCACAACACCCTGTCGGCATCGTCCACCGTGACAATGGCTCTGGCGTTTTTGATCAGTGTCGTCACAGCACCTGCTCCCCTTTTACGTATTTTGCTTTGACGTGCCGGTCGTCCGACAGGTGTACGGCACGCTCCAGCCTTTGAGCCAGCGTCAGCGGCGAATGCCCTTTGATATCGCTGTCGTCAATGACGACGGCGTCCATCTCGTAACCCGGCTCAAAGCTGCCGACACTGCCCCAGAAGCTGCCGCCGCCCTTGGTGGCCATGTAAAAAGCTTCGGCCAGCGTCAGCGGCGCCTGGCTCCGGTCCACCAGAACGGCGTACATCTTGGACGCCTGGATGGCATCCGCCACCGCGCGGAACATCGAAATGGAGAATCCGCCCGCCACGTCGGTGCCGAGCCCTACTTTTATGCCTCTGTCCAGCATACGCCGCACCGGAGCGATGCCGCTGGAGATGTTGATATTGGACTGGGGGCAATGAACCGCCACTATTCCGCGCTCACGGACCAACTCCATCTCGTAATCAGTCAGGTACACGCAGTGGGCCATGAGTGTCGGCTGCTGCCCGAAAAGCCCGCAGCGATCGTATACGTCGCTGTAGGTTTCGCAGTCCGGGTGCAGCTCCTTTACCCACTTGATCTCGTTGACGTTTTCCGACAGGTGCGATTGAACCGGCAAATCGTACCTTGCAGCAAGCTCGCCCAGCGCCGTCATCAGCTCCATCGTGCAGGACGGCACAAAGCGCGGCGTGATGATGGGCCTCGTGTTGCGGTACGCTTCCAGCGAACGGCGAACCCAGCTTTCCGTATCGGATATGGAATCCCGCGTGCTCTCCATAAGATTGTCCGGTGAGTTGCGGTCCATATTGGCCTTGCCCACATACGTTGCCAGACCGGACTGCTCCAGCATATCCATCAGGATTTCCGTCGCCGGCACGTGCAGCGAGGCAAAAATAGCCGCGCGCGTGGTAATGCCGGATTTTAAGGCAGCACAAAGAGCGCTGTAAGCCGCCGCGGCATACTCCGTATCGGCGTATTTCTTCTCTTCGGCAAAAGCGTACCGATTCAGCCACGGAATCAGCTCCAGATCCATGCCCATGCCGCGGATGGCAAACTGCGGCGCGTGCAGGTGCAGGTCGACCAGCCCCGGTATAATGAGGCTGTCGCCGTAATCCCTGACCACTGCGCCTTCATAGCGCTCGGGTAGCCGCGGGAAAACGCCGGTAATAACGCCCGCTTCGCTGACGAGATACCCGTTTTCCACCGCCGTCAGCTCGCTGCCCGATTTCGCGTATATAATATTGCCTTTTAAAATCAGCGTATTTTTCAAAAATATCGTCACCTTTCGATTCAGCCGCCACGCTCATTCGGCCGGCATCGGCTTGCCCAGGCGCTTATACATCGTCTTTTTTACCGCCCTAATGATATTCTCGTAGCCGGTGCAGCGGCACAGGTGGCCGCTCAGCAGTTTCCGCAGCTCGTCATCGGTATATTCCTTGCCGCTTTCCAGTATCTCCACAGCCGACATGATAACGCCCGGCGTGCAGAAGCCGCACTGCACCGCCGCTTCGTCGATGAACGCCTGCTGGATATCGCTCAGTTCGCCGTTGGGGCCGAGCAGGCTCTCCAGCGTACGGACCTTTTTGCCCCGCACCCACACCGCGAGATAGATGCACGAGTTGTAGCATTCGCCGTCGATGAGCACATTGCAGGCGCCGCACTCGCCCACCTCACAGCCTTTCTTGACAGAGGTCATGCGGAAATCGTTGCGCAACATATCCGTGAGCGACGCGCGCGCGTCCACCATGCAGGAGACGTCTTTTCCGTTCAGATTGAATTCCACCAGCCGGTATTCTTTCATCAGATCTCACCTCCACAGCGTTTCACCGATTCGATCAGGGCTCTCTTGGCCAGCTCAACCGCAATGTGCTGGCGGAAAGCCTTGGCAGCACGCCAGGAATCGCGCGGCCTAATGTCGTTTATCACGGCGCTG
>JBMNOT010000213.1:0-3562 GCA_050943225.1 Christensenellales bacterium
TCAGCACCAGCATGCGCCCGGGCAGCGTCACGTGCGTGGTGATACGCGCGCCCTTCTGCCCGCCCGGCTGCTTTAATACCTGAACGACGATCTCCTGCCCTTCCTTCACCATCTCTTCGATCTTCTTGGGCCGCAGGTTGATGCCGTCCCCCGGCTGCCCAAACTCGAAGTCGGAGGTATTTGCCAGGATATCGCCCGCGTAGAGGAAAGCGTTGCGCTCTAGGCCGATGTCTACAAACGCAGCCTGCATGCCGGGCAGCACGTTGGCCACGCGGCCTTTGTAGATGTTGCCCACCAGGCGCTCTTTGCCGCGCCGCTCCACGTGTATCTCGACCAGCTTGTCGTCTTCCAGCAGAGCAATGCGGGCCTCCAGCGGGTTTATATCCGCGATAATTTTTTTGTCCATGTAAACTTCTCCAGCACAAGGCAAATATTTCTCAACGGGATTTTCTGCCCGTATCATTCACATTTCGGCACCGGTCCAGCAGGTCCATCGGGCCGTTCGGTCCGTCGGCCAGCAGCGCCGTACGCACCGCGCGCCAGCTGAAACGCCCAGCTCTATGGCACAGCTCGTCCATCACCAGCTCGGGGCGCAGCGTTCCGTCCTGCGCCGAGGCTAGACGCAGCACCAGTTTATCATCCCGCCACGATATATCCCCGATCATGCCGCGGATGTCGACCCGTTTCGTTACGCCCTTTGCCGTCTTGTCCACCATTACCTGAGTTTCGGCCAATATGCTTTGAACAGCCCGGCTTATCGCCTCGCGATCGCCATTCACCTCCACGGTGTATTCCGCGAAACGCAGCGCCGCCATCAGCTTGGGCGCATTCTGAGGCAGCCTGACCGCGCGCCGCGCCTCAAGGCCGGGCGGCAGTACCTTGGCAATACGTAATAGAAACTCGTCGAGCGCCACGTCCTGCGACAGCACCATCTCCACGCATTCCGCCACGCTCTCCATGCCCACGGCCAGCGCCGACGCAAAGGACACCACGTAGTGCGGGTTGAACCCTTCCGACAGCTTCACCGGCAAGCCGCTGCGCCGTATCGCGCGGGAGAACGCGCGCTGCAGGTCCAGATGCGATATATAGCGGGCCGGGCCCGTCTTGGCAAACTCCAGCGCCATCCTCATGGGCACAGCCCCGCTTTCGTAAGGCCGCAGCCCGTACAGCCCTGCCGGCAGTCTGGCGTGGTCGCAGCCTGTTCGCTGCGCTGCTTTTCTCTCCACAGGTACGATTTGTCCACGCCGATATCGATGATGTCCCACGGCAGCGTCTCGGAATACTGCCTCTCTCGGGCCGCATAAAAACCGGGGTCGATGCCCGCGGCTGCAAACGCCGCCTGCCACTTATCGAAATCGAACATCTCCAGCCAGCTGTCGAACCGGCAGCCGGCTTTATGCGCCGCCTCCAGCACGGCAGAAAGCCGCCTGTCGCCCCGCGCAAACACCGCTTCCAAAAAGCTCGTGCGCGCGTCGTGATAGTTATATTTCACGCCCTTTACCGGCCATAGCACGTCCTTCAACCGCCGCTGCTTTTCCGCCAAAGCTTCAAGGCTGTCCTGCGCGGCCCACTGGAAAGGCGTGCGCGGTTTGGGCACAAAGCACGCCACGCTCACCGTCAGCTTAAACCCGGGGCCCTTTTTTTCCTTGGGCACCTGGTAATATATATCTCTCAGCCGGGCCGCCAGGTCCGCGATGCCCAGCACGTCCTCCATCGTCTCGCCCGGCAGCCCTATCATGAAATACAGCTTCATGCTGTTCTGCCCGGCCTCAAACGCTTCGCGCGCTGCCCGGAAGATATCGTCCTCAGTGATGTTCTTGTTGATGATATCCCTTAAGCGCTGCGTGCCCGCCTCAGGCGCGAACGTAAGCCCGGTATTGCGAACCTCGCGCAGTTTCGCTGCATACTCGCCCTCGAACGAATCCAGCCGCAGCGACGGCACCGCGAGCGACACGCCGCTGCCCGCGAAAGCGTCGGACAGCGTGCACACCAGCCGCCCTATCTCGGAATAGTCGCCGGTGGACAGCGAACACATCGAGACTTCCTCGTGGCCGGTGTTTTTGACAGCCTCCTGTGCCTGCCTGATCAGCGTGTCCGCGCTACGCTCGCGCACCGGCCGGCAAATAAACCCGGCCTGGCAAAAGCGGCACCCGCGCGTACAGCCGCGCATCACTTCCACCGTCACGCGGTCATGCACCACGCCCAGATACGGCACGATGGGCGACGTCGGGTAGAAAGACGCGTCAAAATCCGTCACAATGCGCTTTCTGACTGTGGCCGGCGCATTGCCTTTGGGGGTGTAAGCCGCCACCGTCCCGTCCGCATTGTACGTCACGTCATACAGCGACGGCACGTAAATGCCTTCAATGCCCGCAGCCGCACGCAAAAACGCAGGCCGATCCATTCCCGCCTGCTTGTGCTGCCTGTAAAGCTCAATCAGCTCAACCAATACCTCTTCGCCCTCGCCGATGACAAACAGGTCGAAAAAATCCGCCACGGGCTCGGGGTTTACCGTGCAGCCTCCGCCCGCGATCACCAGCGGGAAACCCTCCCCTCGGTCCGCCGCGCGCAGCAGCATCCCGGCGAGCGCCAGCATCGAGAGCACGTTGGTATAGCTCATCTCGTAAGAGAGGGAAAAGCCCAGTATATCGAATTCGCTAAGGGGCGTTTTGGTTTCCAGAGAATACAGCGGCAGCCCTGCTTCCCGCAGCGCCTGTTCCATATCCGGCCAAGGCGCAAAACAGCGTTCAGCATAAACGTCGGGCAGCGTGTTGAGGAGATGGTACAGAATACTGGTCCCCAGATGCGACATGCTCACCTCATACACGTCCGGAAAGCAGAACGCAAAGCGCGTCATGCCCGTATGAATATCCTTTTTTATCTCACCCAGCTCGCCGCCAGTGTAGCGCGCGGGCTTGCTGACACGCGAGAGTATATCATCCAACCGGTTAGTATCGATCATCCTTTGCCCTGTCGTATTCAAAATTTAACACTAAATTAGATTATAGCACGATTAATAAAAACATATCAAACGAAATCAGCGCGGGCATTGCTGTTTTTTTGCCCGCGCCGCCGAATATTGATACGCCCCTCTATATTTGCGTCACGAAAAAGCCGCAGAATCTCTATGCCGGTGCATATTACTTTTTCGGCACAACCTCCTGCCAGTAGCCGTCCGGATCCACGATGAAATAAACGCCCATTTTTGGGTTCTCATAGCAGACGATGCCCATTTTCTTGTGCAGCTCATATGCCGCGTCAAAGTCGTCCGCCATAAAACACAGGTGGCTTTCGTTGTCGCCCAGATTATACGGGCCTTCCTTGTCCCTGAGCCATGTCAGCTCCAGCTTAAAGTTGCTACGTCCATCGCTCAGGAAAACAATAATATAACTGCCGTCTTCGGCGACAATGCGCCTTGTCTCCTTGAGGCCGAAAGCCTCGCCGTAAAACTTAATGCTCCGCTCAATATCCGTCACATTGATATTGGCATGATCCAGTACAAACATCTCTTAACCTCCATTCGTTATTAAACCAGCTGTTCGCCGTTATGGTGCACGGCAAG
>JBMNOT010000012.1:0-19721 GCA_050943225.1 Christensenellales bacterium
ACTCCTTCCATTGCAATCAATATTGGTATGCGCTGCATTCCGGGCTGCCAAACCGCTGCGAGTCCAGGAGTCGGCAAACGGCAGCTTATGCGGCGCAGCCCTCACTTCGTTTTTTAGGTATCATTATTATCGATATACCGGGCCTTAACCTTTAGGCAGTTCACGCATTATCCGGCCGGAAAACAGCCATAATTACCTTCCGCTTATGCCGCCCGCAAAAAATCAGTTTAACAGCTAAGCAAAATGTACGATATATCATATCAGTAAGCATAAAGACAAAGGGTAGCAAATGTTTGACATCAACAATGTGAACCAGACAACGCTTGATTTCTTTCGGGAGATAGAGAACATCGGCGCCGGCCATGCCGCCACAGCGCTGTCAATGATGACGGGCCGCCAGATCACTATCTCTGTGCCGCGCGCGCAGCTTTGCGGCTACAACGAAATCACACACATCATGAACGGACCGGAAAACGTGGTGGTCGGGCTGCTCGTGGGTATTTCCGACGACTTGCGCGGTTTCATACTGCTGGTGCTCGACCTAAAAGATGCACGCGTGCTGGTCAGCACACTGCTCGGCGAACCGATGGAAAATGTGAGCGAAGACGGTGAATTCAGCGAGATGCAGGTGTCCGCTCTCCGCGAAGTTGCCAATATACTGATCGGTTCGTACATCACCGCGATATCCGAGCTGACCGGGCTGCGCATCAATGCCTCGGTGCCTGAGCTGGTGGTCGATATGGCAGGCGCTGTAATGAATCTCCTCGCTGCTGCCTACGGCGAATATGGTGACCACGTGCTCTTTCTGGAAACACGGTTTTCGGACCAGGGGCAATCCCTGTACGGCCATTTCTTCCTGATGCCGGACATCGAGTCCTACCAGACGCTGTTCACAAAGATGGGGATATCGTGATGGCGACGCTGACGATTGGTATCGCCGAGCAGGTCGTCTCCAGAGCGCCCGACAGGCTGGAGACACTGGGGCTGGGGTCCTGCGTAGGGTTGGTACTCTTTGATCCGGTCACAAAGATAGGCGGTATGGTGCACATCATGCTGCCCTGCGCGCCCCAAGGTATGGCGGAGATCAACAAGTTCAAGTTTGCGGACACGGCGGTGCCGGAGATGATCCGGCTGGTTACCCACGCGGGAGCATCTCGGCATACGCTGCAGGCCAAGCTGGCAGGCGGGGCCCATATGTTCAACAGCAGCTATCAGACGGACATTCTGAACATCGGCAAACGAAATGTGGACGTATGCCTTGCACAGCTGCAGGCGCACCGCATACCCATCGCCGCACAGGATACCGGAGGAACCGTCGGCCGTTCCATTGAGTTCAACTGTGAGGACGGCATGCTGCAGGTTCGAACGGTTGCCCCTAAATCTTTGCGATTAATATGATGATTTTTGGTTTATTGATAATTTGCTGACTTGTGTTTTTAACAAAATGGAGGACTGACAATGAAAAGAGTACTGATTGTGGATGACGCAGCATTTATGCGGGTTTCCATCAAAAACATGCTGAGCCGGCACAATTACGAGATCGTCGGTGAAGCCGAAAACGGCAAGGCCGCTATCATAAAGTATCAGGAAATAAAGCCCGACATCGTCACCATGGACATCACGATGCCGGAGATGGACGGACTGACCAGTTTAAAAGAGATACTCGCTCTCGACCCGTCGGCCAATGTGATCATGGTGTCTGCCATGGGGCAGGAGAGCATGGTGCGGGAAGCCGTTCTGTCGGGCGCCAAAGGTTTTATCGTCAAACCGTTCAAAGAGGATACCATCCTCTCCGCGCTGCAGAACCTGGGCTGACGCGCCGCAAGTAACCAAGAAACTATTCTAATACTTGAAAGAGGAACAATAATGGCGAACGATTCTTTGTTGGAAGTATATCTGGTTGAGAATATGCAGCTTTTGGACAGGCTGGAGTCCGTGCTGCTGGAATGCGATAAGAAGTCCACTTTCTCTCCTGAGGACATCGCGGATATCTTCCGCATACTCCATACGGTGAAAGGTTCTTCGGCGATGATGAACTTCGACAGCATCGCCAACCTTTCGCACGCGCTGGAGGACCTGTTCGACTTCCTGCGCAGCCATTCGTCACGCCGGGAAGACCACCAGAAGATTATTGACCTCATGTTCACTTCGTTGGATCTCATCAAGGCGGAGATCTCCAAGATCCAGACGGGCGGCATGCCGGACGCCGACGTTTCGGATATTATCCGCGAAGTCCGGAGCTACCTTAATATGCTGACAAACCGCAAGCCCGATCCGCCATCCGAACAGGCCGTCACAGACGTGGCACTGGAGGGCGGTCAGGAACTCACCGGGGAAGAAACGGCCAATAAGGCGCACGTTGTCTTCCAGCCTGAGTGCAAGATGGAAAACATCCGCGCGCTGGGGCTCGTTAAATCCATAGAGCCCATGTGCGCCGCCATTGTGACAGAGCCTGCGGACCTTTTCGGAGAACACAGCGACGATGAAATTATCGCCAACGGCTTTACGGTCTATATGCTCTCAATGGAAACGCAGGAAGCTCTGACGAAAAAAATCCGGGAGACATTCTTCATCCAAAGCTTGACGGTAGAGGAGCTCAGCCCTGAGGAGAAAGCCCGGGTGTTCGGCGCCAAAACTGATACCCAGCAGGACCAGGAGGCAACAGCCGCAGCGGCTGCGGCGAGCAGAGATAACACCTACACAACCGCGCAGAGCTATCTCAGCGTGAAACTCTCCAAACTCGATGCGCTGATGGATATCGTGGGCGAAATCGTTATCACCGAAGCCACGGTCACCAAGAACCCGCAGGTGTTGGCGCTGAAGCTGGAGAGCTTTGAAAAGGCGTCCCGCCAGCTGCAGAAGCTGACGGAAGAGCTGCAGGATATCGTGATGTCCATCCGCATGGTGCCGGTATCCGCCACGTTCCACAAGATGGAGCGCATAGTACGCGATATGTCCAACAAAGTGGGCAAAAAGGCGCGCCTTGAAATCATCGGCGAGGATACCGAGCTGGACAAGAACGTGCTGGACAACCTCTCCGATCCGCTGATGCACCTCATCCGCAACGCGATGGACCACGGGCTGGAGACGGCGGAAGAGCGGATCAAACTTGGCAAAGACCCTGTGGGCACCATCCGTCTGGAAGCGCGCAATTCGGGCAGCGACGTACTGATCACGATCAGCGACGACGGACGCGGTCTCAACAAGGAAAAGCTCATCGACAAAGGCATCGCCTTAGGGCTTATCAAAAAGCCCAGAGCCGAGGTTACCGACAAAGAGGCTTATTCGCTGGTGTTTGCACCGGGCTTTTCCACTCAGGAACAGGTCACGGAATTCTCGGGCCGCGGCGTGGGCATGGACGTGGTGAAGCGCAACATCGAAAATATCGGCGGCTCACTCTCGGTGGACTCCACGTCGGGCAAGGGCATGTCCATTGTCATGCAGATACCGCTAACTCTGGCCATCATCGACGGCATGCAGGTGTCTGTGGGCGGCTCTCCCTTTATCATCCCGCTGCTTTCCATCAGGGAATCGTTCAAGCCCCAGAAGGGCGACTGTTTCTGCGATCCGGACGGCCGGGAGATGATCTGGCTGCGCGGCAACTGTTACCCCATTATCCGCCTGCACCAGGAATTCGGCATCGATACGCCCATAACGGATTTGGAACAGGGCATACTGGTGACGATAGAAGCGCAGGAACAGGTATACTGCCTGTTTGTGGATGAGCTTGTGGGCGAGCAAAAAACAGTTGTCAAACCGATCCCGCCTTATATTCTGAAGGCGCTTGGAAACAACAGACGGCTTGCGGGGTGTACCATACTGGGCGACGGCAGCATCAGCCTTATCCTGGACATCAACGCATTTATACAGTAATACAACAGAAAGGTAAGCCCAATCTGAGTACAGGGAGTCAATCGGTTATCAAATGAGATATGTGTCCACCAGGCATCTTAAGTCAGGCGATAAACTGGGCGCGGATATAGTCGCTTCACATAACCGGGTGCTGCTTCGCAAGGGCCGGGAACTCACCCGCAGCATGATCAACAAACTTGAGATTTTGGGATATCAGGGCGTTTACGTCGACGATAAGATATCCGAGGGTCTCGACATTCGCGACGTCATCGACCCCCGGCTCAAACACGCAGCCCGGGCTGAAATGCAGGCGTTTTTCTGCAATGTCGAAACCAACCGCGTTAACCAGGCCCGAAAGCGGATCCCCACCATCAAGAGCATTGTGCACAGCATTGTGGACGAAGTGGTAGCCAACCACGACATCATGATCAACATTATCGATATCCGCGCCTACGACGACTACACATACAGCCACAGCCTGAATGTGGCCGTCCTTTCCGTCGTGGCGGGCACTGGATTGGGTCTTGGCAAAAAGCAGCTGTACGACCTCACAATGGGCGCACTGCTGCACGATGCGGGCAAGATGTTCATCAAAAAGGAAATACTGAACAAGCCTGCCCGCCTGACGCCGGAGGAATTTGAAGAGATCAAGATGCACAGCGAGCTCGGCTACCGCTACCTGTCCGACCAGATTGAGATTCCCGAGGAAGCCCGCATCGTGGCGCTGCACCATCACGAGCAGTACTGCGGCAAAGGGTATCCCGCCGGCCTCTCGGGCGACGATATCCACCTGTATGGGCGCGTCTGCTGTGTGGCCGACGTCTACGATGCGCTGACATCCGACAGGCCCTACCGCAAGAGCATGCTTCCTTCCGATGCCATCGAATACATCATGGGCGGCTATGATACGCATTTCGACCCCCGCATCGTGGAAGCGCTGACCAAGAAGATCGCGCCATATCCGGTGGGCACTTATGTGCACCTGAGCAACGGGCAGAAAGCCATTGTGGTCAAGAATTATCAGGAAAACATATTAAGGCCCAAGATCCGCATCATTGCAGACGGTGAACCCACCAATGAATACATCGACCTGGCTTACGATATGTCTGCCCTCAATATCACGATTACCGGCATTGTAGAAGAATAAGGAGCCAGCTTACTCATCCCGCTCAAAACCCCGGCGTTGCGGGGTTTTTCTATTCCTTCCCCGCATGGCCCCACAGCCCGCACTAAAGGGCCCTTTACAGATACCCTTAAATCCTGTTGATTTTCCAAGAAAACACGAATATACTATCTTTAGAGCAAACGTTTGTGCATGCCGCGTCAAAACTGCGCGCTGAGCTTTTTTGGAAGGAGCCCGCCATGACCCGCGACCGGGTAATCTACCATATCGACTGCAACTCTTTTTACGCCAGCGTGGAAGAGCTCTTCCACCCGGAGTACAAAAAGGTGCCTATGGCCGTTTGCGGCAACCCCGAAGCAAGACGGGGCATCATACTGGCCAAAAACGAGCTGGCCAAAAGCTATGGCGTGAGGACAGCAGAAACGATATGGCGGGCCCGCCGCAAATGCCCAAACCTCGTGCTGTGCCCGCCGCGTTATGAGGTTTACCGTTTCTACTGCGAAAAGCTCAACGCCATCTACGAACAGTACACCAGCCAGGTTGAACGCTTTGGCATCGACGAAAGCTACCTCGACGTCACCGGCAGCCTACACCTGTTCGGCAGCGACCCCGTGGCGCTGGCTCACGAGATCCGGCAGCGCGTCACCCGCGAGACCGGGCTCACCGTATCGGTAGGCGTCAGCTGGTGCAAGGTCTTCGCCAAGCTGGGCAGCGATCTCAAAAAGCCCGATGCGGTCAGCGTCATCAGCCGGGATAATTACCGGCAGGTTGTCTGGCCCATGCCCGTGGGCAGCCTGCTCTTTGTGGGCCGCCAGACCGAACAGCGCCTGATGCAACTGGGCATCCGCACCATCGGCGAGCTGGCCGGCACAAGCCCCGAGCTGCTGCGCAGGCGTTTTGGCAAGCTGGGAGACCAGCTCTATTGCTACGCCAACGGTCTGGACGACAGCCCGGTGCTGGAAGCCAGTCAGGAGGAAGACATCCAGTCTGTGGGTCACGGCATCACCTTCAGCCGGGACCTGTTCAGCCAGGACGATATCCGCACTTCGGTGGCCGCGCTCAGCGACAAGGTGGCCTCCCGGCTGCGCCGCTACGGCTTTAAGGCATCAGCCGTCCAGGTGACCATCAAGGACCCCAGCCTGAAGGTGATCAACCGGCAAAAACCGCTGCCCCTAACCTCTTATTTGGCTGCCGATATCGCCCGCGCGGCCATGGAGCTCATCAGCGCGTCCTGGAAAACCGGCAATCCCATCCGAATGCTGAGCGTAACCGCATTTAAACTGGTGCCCGAAAGCCGTGCGGCAGAACAGCTCTCGCTGTTCGGGGACGAGAAAGACCGCGAAAAAGAGGAACGGCTGGAAAAGGCGCTGGACGCCATCCGCGAAAAGTTCGGCAAGAGCAGCATTCTGCCCGGCAGTGTGCTGGACAACGACCTGGGCATCGATGTGTAGTGCCGAAAAAGGTTAACCTATGTCGAATATTGCTTTTGCCACTTTTTTGCCGTATACTGTAATGGTCGGGGCCTTGTTCCCAACAGAGCGCCGCCGCATTCGGCGGCATATCCAGAGAGAAATGCGCATGAATAAAATAGCGATCGCTTTGAGCGTATGCCTGCTGCTCAGCACAGCGGTAGGATGTGCTTCCGCCATTACGGATACCGAAAAACCCTTCATCGTTGCGATGGGGCTGGCATATCCCCCGTTTGAAACTAAGGACAGCGCGGGGAATCCGTCCGGCGTCAGCGTGGATTTTGCCAAGGCTTTCGGCGAATACATCGGCCGTGAGGTCAGAATCGAAAACACGCGTGGGACGGCCTGATACCATCCCTGCAGACGGGCAAGGCGGACATGATCGTATCTTCCATGACCATCACGGAAAAGCGCAAAGAGATGGTTGATTTCTCCGACCCGTATGCCAACGCGCTGCTCGCGATACTGGCGAACAAGAACTCCGGCATATCGTACATCGACGATCTCAACCAGCCCGGCAAAAAAGTAGCGGTGAAAACAGGCACCACGGGCGATATCTACGCCCAGGAATACCTTTAGAATGCCGAGCGCATCGTACTGGCGGACGAGAGCGCCTGCGTCACCGAGGTGGTGCAGGGCAAGGCGGACGCTTTCATATACGACCAGCTCACGATATACCGCAACTGGGGGATCCACAAAGACACCACGGTGGCCGTATTCATCCCGTTCCAGGATGTGGAGCAATGGGGCGTGGCTGTAAAAAAGGGCAACAGGGAGCTCCTAAATAAGCTCAACACGTTTATCGCCAAATTCCGGAGCGAGGGCGGTTTTGATAAGCTGACGGAGAAATTCCTCGCCAAAGAGAAAGCCGCGTTTGAGGAACTGGGCTTTCAGTGGTTATTCGACCTGAAATGACAGCATGAAATTAAGAGAACTGTTTTTACTGAATAGAAACGAAAAAGCGCTGCCACTCAGGGCGGCGCTCAATTTATTGCTGCTCACCGTTATCATTGTTGCGGTGTTCTGGCTGTCGCTGACTGCCGTGGGCGTCACGTTCGATTTCAGTTTTGTCAGCGAATACCGCACCCGCATCGGTCAGGGTTTTTTGATGACGCTGCTCATCAGCCTCGCCAGCTTTGCGGTCAGCCTGCTGCTCGGCGTGATCAGCGCGCTCGAGCAGGGCTCGCGCGTACTGATGCTGCGCTATTTATGCGGCTTTTACGTCAAGTTTACCCGCGGAACGCCGCTGATGATGCAGATTTACCTCTTCTTTTACATCATCGGCACCGCCTGGGGCATAGACAACCGCTTCATCGCGGGCGTACTCATACTCTCGATATTCGAAGGCGCGTATATCAGCGAGATTATCCGCGGCAGCCTGCTGTCCATCGAGGCCACGCAGTGGGAAGCGGCCAAAGCCGTGGGCTTCAGCCGGAGCCAGACGCTACGTCTGGTCATACTGCCCCAGATGGTGACGTGCACGCTGCTGCGTATCATCGGCGGCCTTTTGCTGCCCACCGAAGGCCGGGTAATGCTGGACGGCGAAGAAGCCGGCCACGAGAGGTCAGCCTGATGCTTTACCGCCGCCGCATTGGCTTCGTGTTCCAGCAGGGCGGGCTTTTCCATCACATGACTGCCCGGCAGAACATCACCGTGCCTCTCGTCCATGTACACGGCTTTACGCAGGCCGAAGCGGACGAGCGAGCCAATGCCCTGTTTCCCGCTTTGGGCTGCTCAGCCAGGCGCACAAGCGGCCTGGCGCCCTCTCAGGCGGCGAGCAGCAGCGCATCGCCATCGCGCGGGCCATCGCGCCCCGATCCCGGCTGCTGCTGCTGGACGAGCCCACCAGCGCGCTGGATCCCGAATTCACCACTGAGGTGCTGGATATGATAAGCGAGCTGAAGGCCGACGGCATCCGCTTCATCATCGTGACGCACGAGATGGGTTTTGCGCGCCACGCATGCGAACACATCGCGTTCCTGCATGAAGGACGGCTGCTGGAATACGGCCCCAGCGCACAGCTCTTCGCGCGCCCGCAGACGCCCGAATTCGCACGCTTTTTAAGCAAGCTCTTGGAGTGGAACATCGTACGGGAATGAACCCTTTCCCATCTTATAGCGCCAAGCAGAAAAACGGGGGCAAAGCCATGCGGCCTGCCCCCGCTTCGTCGTCTATTTCGGCAGTTTACGCATCACGCCGTACCGCGTGAACCGGCGTCTCTGACCGGCATTATCCCGACTGCTCTTCCTCCCGCCTGCGTCTGCGCCACAGCAGGAGCAACAGTATCAGCAGCAGCGCTGCCAATACAGTTACCGGTATCCACCACCACCACAAGTCGAACTGTGCCTGCTGCGCTGCGGGTATCTCCTCCTCGGGAATCACCATGCCCGGCTGCCCGCCTTCCGGCCCTTCTATTCCCGGGCTGGCCTGCGGCACCGGTTCTTCCGGCAGCGTGTCGTCTCCGGTATCCGGCGGCACTATGCCGCCGCCATCGTCGTCATCATCGTCAACGCCTCCGCCGCCGCCATCCTGATTCGGCGGAGTTTTCCGCGCTGTGACTGTCGTCGTCCCCTGCCACACGATATCTCCTGTCAGCAGGGAACGAACCCGAAACACCAGATCCGCATCGTGGAAAGGCCGGCGTGTGGCGGCAAAAGCAGCCGCATCGATGGTTACCACCACGTCATAAGCTTCTCCGATATTGGCGGCGTCCACCGTCGCCGGAGGATTAAACGTAACGGAATACGGCAATACGTTTCCCGTTCCCCGCGCCCTCATCGCGCCGGGTATCAGCTCGATGGACAACGTTTCCCCTTCCAGCAGCAGCAGATCGTTCACGCCGAACTGCCCGACCAGCACCTGTGTATTGGGGTACCGCACGGTGGCGCTCGGCGGCAGGGTAAATTCGTAGAACGGATAGACGACGGCGCTGACGTCCGTGTCCACAAAGCCCCGCCCTTCCGCTGCCGCAATTAGGGGCTGCGCCGTGAGAACAACCAGAGCGGCCAGTATGGCGTATATCCAGCGCTTATGTTTCGCGCGGCTTCTGTTATTTTTGGTCATATCAGTTCCCATCATTTTCATAGGTAATGATAAAGGTCATGATTCCTGTATAATTTCCCGAATGAACGATACTAGCAGTGTTTATATTGACTCTACCGTTTTCCTCCTGATCGCTGCCCGTAAACACCGCAAAAATCTCCCCATCGGTAACAGGCGCCTCGCTGTTCCACAGGGTGAACGGAATAAACTGGTCCTTGTATGTCATCCTGAAGGTGCTGCTGACACGCACCCTGATTTCTCCTTCATCGATTTGGGCATCCTTTACTTCTATGGTAAAGGGCTGCGTCTTCACACCTGTGCCCTTCTGAAGCGTGCCAAAGTCCACTTTCCCCGGAATATCGATGACATAGGAAGGAGCAGCCGACGACGGCTCTTCTTTAGGCGCAGCCAATGGCGGTTGTCCTTCAGGTGTCGCTGTCACAACAGGCTCTGTTACCGTCACCTGCATTTCGGCGTGCTTTAAAGACCCGTCCAGCGCCTTGGCCGTCACCGTTACAATACCGGCCTGTTTTCCGGTGAGCAGGCCCGTATCCATATCAATTTCCGCCGCACCGCTGCCATCCGCCGTCTGCACCGACCAAGCCACCTTATCCGACGCGCCGCTGGGCTCCACACGGGCTGTCATCTGCAGCGTCTTGCCCACTTCTACGTTATCGTCGCCTGTCTCCGTGTCCACCGTTATATCCGACACATAGTTCTCTGGGGACACCGCGGATACCTTCCCGACGAACTGCCCATCCGCGACGGATTTCGGGAAGTAGCCGGAGATCCACCAGCGGACATCCTTCCCGGTAATCTCGCCGGAAAGCGTAGCCACACCGACATCATTGATGTCTGCTTTGAGGTCGCCTTCAATGGCGCCGCTTTCCGTGTCGCTTACCGTGCCGGTCAGCTCAGCCGTATGATCCGCAAAGTCCGTTATGACGCCCGAAACAGTCAAAGTGATGACAGGCGCGTCCGGGTTATCGGTCAGTGTACCGGAAACCGTACCGTCCTCTGCAGCCTGAATAACGCCCGACACGTTGTAACTCTGCGCCGGTTCCTCGGCCAGTGCCGGCATCGCACTCAGGCACAATATCAGGCCAACGATCAATATCACGGCCAGAAGTCTTTTCATCTGCCCACTCCTTGGAACTGTGACTTACAGCTTATGCAAGGCAAGCCGTATCCGTTTTTGGCGCGGATACGGCTGCCGAGCATTCGTTTTTGAGCTTATTGATACGCAATCGTGAACGTCATCGTATCCTGATAGACGCCAGCAACGGATATGCCGCTGGTATCCGGTACCCTGACGCTGCCGCTCTCAACGCGATCCGCCGTAAACGTCGCAAATATCCCTTTATCCCCTACTTCTGACGTGCTGTTACGCAGCACATATCCCAGCGTTGCGCCGCCGCTTGTGCTGAGCCTAAAGTCGCTCGCGACCGACACGACGATGCTCTTGCCCGTTTCAATGATTACATTTTTCGCTTCTACTTCAAAAGTCTGAGGCAGCACTGCAACGTCCTTCTGCAGCGTACCCAGATTCACCGCTGCGGGAATCACGATGGTGAAGGTTGGGTCAACGCTCGCAGTCACCAATGTGTCGTCTGCGACCACGATTTTATCCATATCTGCATCCGCGGGAATGTACCTGGGCGGTACCGGCGCATTGAATGTCCCCATATAGACCTTGATAACAGAAGGCGGGTTTCCCGTACTATCTTCTCCGATATTGCCGCCCGTACCGGTGTTGGAGAACTGCCCGCCGTTGATGAGCAAATTAGCGCCGCCAGCGGAACTGGAGTCGTACCTGAGCCTGAGGGTCGCACTGGTATCGGAATGGTTAATCAACACGCCGCCGGTAATGGTGATGTCCACGCCATCCGTGCCCATAAGGTAAGCGTCAACCGCCGCCATACCGCCTTCAACCGTACCGCCCTCTATAATGAGCGACGCCAGTTTGTTGGCTACAGAAGTCTGTTGGAGCCAGATACCGCGCACCGCGCCGTATATCGTACCGCCTTTAACAGTGACGATATTTTTGAACGTCGTACTGTTAGCGAACTGGCGGATTGCGATATAGTTATCGCTCCTGATCATGCCACCGCTTACAGTAAGCACTGCGTCACCGATATTGCTGTTGTTGTCAATCGCGTAAGACATATCGGTAGAGCCGGTGTTGAGCAACGTGCCGGACTCCACGTTCATCGTGCCGTAATTGGCGATGACGGTGCAGTATGAATTCCAATCGTCGTCGGTCGTGCTGTCAATAAGCAGCTTGCCGCCGCTTTTGCTGTCCTTGATTGTCAGAGTCCCTTTGTTTTCGATTAGCTGCGTGTTACCCTTGTCGGTGCGTGTGCCCTGCAGAATGTGGCCGTTGAGGTCAAGCGTTACCGTAACGCCGCTCGGGACGGTGAAAAACGAGCCTTTCGCAATATCTCCCGCATCGATATCCGCTCCCAGGACGATATCCCCGCTGGTGCCCAGCGCCGATTTCAGCTGCTCTACGGTGGTCACAGTGGTTTCCGCCATCGCCACCGTAGGCACCATAGCCAGCACCATCAACATTACCAGCACTAATACCAATAACCTTCTCATCTTTCTCTTCTCCTTTGCTTTATACATTGTTTATATGACTGGCGGCTTTTGCCCGCATTATTTCTGCACGCTCACTTGGCGATCAGCTTGATCTGCACCATCGCGCCGTTCATCGGTGCCAGCCCTTCCAGACTGTACGTGTCGTACTTGATCATGGCGTCGTACTCGCCCGGCGCCAGCGGCTGGTTCAGCGTGATTTCATACAACCCCTTGCCCGGCTCAATCATCTTCGACTTGTAGAGCTCGGTGCCGTCCGCCAGAATCAGGCTGATCTCGAAATAGCACGGGTTCCCCTCCGGGTTCTGGAAGTTCACCTTCACGTCCTTTTTGTTCGCTTCCACCGTGATGCTCTTGTAGCCGGGTATCGCGATGCCCGGCACCACGCCGCCGGTATTCTGCGTCTTCACGCCCTCCCAGTCCACCGCGCCTTCCTCCAGCTCGAGCTGCTTGCCCGCCGCCGCCACCGGCTCTTCCGGCAAGCTCGCCGCTTCCTTAGGCCTGGTCAGCGCAAGCGCCAAAAAAGCCGCGCCGGCAATTACCGCAACACAGGCTGCGAGTATTGCCGCTCGCGGCGCGAGAGCGTTTTTGAGCAGCACAACATAGCTGTCTTCACCGACAGCCACATAGCCATATTCCCGATAGAGCAGGCGGCTGTGCGACCTGTACGCATAAACCGGGCGCCGCTTGCCGCTGTCCAGTACGCCTGTCGGCTGCTGCCTGCTGCCTGCTGCGTGTTCGGCGACCACTTTGTAAGCGCCGTCCGGGTACAGGCTTTTAATCTGTTTCTTAGTGTAGCATTTGATCTGATGGCCTCCGCTTTGATACCGGGCGCCGTAGTTCTTGCGCGGCTGCTGCTCCAGTATGCTCTGCTTCGGCAGCTTTGATAGTTTGTCCATATTCTGTTTCCTTTCGCTGGACCGGGTTCCGTATCCGTGACCCTTGCTGCTGTTTCCCTGTGCTTTAAGACCCCTGCCACTTCCGGCAGCCGCAAAACAAAAACCGCCTTCAATTCAGAGATTGAGGCGGCCGAACGATCATACCCAGTGCTCAGCGCAATGAGTCTCCGGGGTTAGACTTCAAGCTTTGCGTCCCTGGCTTTCGCACAGGTTTGCCTTTCACGCAATATGGACCCCCAATATTAAAACCCTAACCAGAGAAACCTCGACCGGGAACCATTTCAGCATGGTTCCGGAAATGAGGTGCCATCCGTTTTACTCGGATGGGCGATATTTTTAATAATTTCTAATATATTCTATCTATTGGATATGTTAGCATAGTAAAAAAAACCTGTCAATCCTTGGTGACATAATTTCTTAAAAATTTACACGAAGGGAATTGGGTAAACTGGGCCCTTCAGAGAGGTTGACTAAACAGCGTGGGTTTTATCGTAATAATACTGCAGTATGTCGCGGCGGGTGACGATGCCGATGAACAGCCCGCGGTCGTCCGTGACGGGAATAAAGTTCTGGTTCATCGCCATCAGCAAAAGGTCATCGATATCGGCGTTCACGTTGACGGGCTTGTTCTGCCGGCCCTTGAGTATGTCCCGGACGCAGAGCGCCTCGCGCGCGTGGTTGTCGTACGCCTCGTGGTTGAGTATTGCCCATAGCAGATCGCCCTCGCTCAGCGTGCCAACGTATTCGCCGCCCCGGTTGATAACGGGTATGGCGGCATAGCCGTAATGCTTCATCTTCTCAAGGGCCTGCCGCATCGTGGAATCATCGTATATATAGGCCAGATCAACCTTGGGTTTCAGGAAAAACAGAATATTCATGCCAGCTGCTCCGCAGTATTGAACTTGCATCCATATCATACCACAGCCGCGCTTAATACCGCAACACGGGCCGGGCTAAACAGCTTGCGCCGGGTTTTTCTGCGCGTTTTGGCGGCATACAGGACACCGTTTCTTATTCATAATATTGATTGTATTTTTTGTAATTTACTGTTATATTTTAATAGGTTCTTCCGATAGTATAAGTAATAGTTTTTAGGAGCTCATCATGGCAACAAAAATAACGCCGAGAAACATCATGGAAGACCTGGTGGAAAACAAGCTGGGCGAGCTAATGCGCTCGGCGGACATGTGCTGCTGCGAACGCTGCCGCGCCGACACAAAAGCCCTTGCGCTCAACAAGCTGCCGCCGCGCTATGTGGTCAGCGTGGGCGGCGAGGTCTACGCGCATTTCCAGGAGCTCAGCACGCAGAACTAGGTCAACATCACCTCGGCTATTACGGCAGCCATCCAGGTGGTGCGTCAAAACCCGCATCACGACGCAAAATACGCCTGATGCGCTGTCTGCTTAGAGTTGCCGCTGCCTTATATAGTCCGCCAGAAACTGCTCATCCTCCACGATCAGGCTGCGCTCGCCGGCCAAACTCTCCAGGTGATGCCGGAATTCGTGCTTCAGCGTGGCGGCGAGCCTCTCTTTCAGCTCACCGGGCAGCAGGCGCCCGTACACCCGCGCAAACGAGCCGTAGTATATCGCGATATACCGACCCAGGCTGCCGCCGCTGTAGTATTCGCCCAGCACATACAGGCCCTGCGCGCCGGGCCGCCGGTCGGGCTGGGCCTTAGGCATCAGCACGATTCCTCCGTTAAGCTGCGCGAAAAATTCGCGTGGAAACGTCTCCGCGATTTCGTCCAGCATGGCTTGCATCTCGTCAATGGTTATCATGGCTCTCCTGTCCCCGCCGCCTGGCGGGCATGAGGGTCGTTTTCGTTTTCCGCCGTTTCCGGGTCATAGAAGCGGCAGCCGCAAACAATAATATTACCGACGCCCGCCGCGGCGCATCCTGCAAGGTAAAGGACGGTTCTGCATGAAAAAACGCAAACGCCCGTGGGCTAAATACGCGGCGCAGCTGTATGTGCGCATCCGGGATGACGACGTACCGGGCCTGAGCGCCCAGCTGACGTTTTACCTTCTGCTGTCGCTGTTCCCGTTCCTGCTGTTTCTGCTCAATATACTGAGCCTGACGGACGTGCCGATACACGCCTATACGGTTAGCATCACCCGCTTTTTGCCAAAGGATGTGGCGGAGTTCTTCCGCGGGCTGGTCGCCGAGATGCAAAGCGTCAAAAGCCCTGCCCTGCTGTCCGTCAGCGCGCTGATCACGCTGTGGAGCGCGTCGCGCGGCGTACAGGCCATCAGCCACTGTCTCAACAAAGCCTGCGACACCGAGGAAAATCGGCCGTTCTGGCGGGTGACCGCTATCACCATGTTCTTCACCGTCTGCCTAACCGTGCTGGTGATGGTCACACTGCTGCTGCTGATATTCGGCGGGGTGCTGGGCGAAAGCCTTTTCAGCCTATTCGCGGCGGAGCGGGTATTCCGCCGGCTCTGGACGGTGCTCCGCTACGCCGTGCCCATCGCGGGCATGTTCTTCGTGTTTTTCCTGCTCTACAAATACGTGCCCAACTGCCGCCTTACGCGGCGGGACGTAATGCCCGGCGCGCTGTTCGCCACGTTCGGCTGGATCGCAGTGTCGCTGGTGTTCGCCGTTTACATCAACCATTTCTCCAGCTTTACACGCATTTACGGCAGTCTGGGCGCGGTAATCATACTGCTGATATGGCTATACCTCAGCAGCGTTGTCCTGCTGCTGGGCGGAGAGATCAATGCCACCCTCGCTTATTTCCGCTCCGGAACCCGGCTGGACAAATACGAAAACGCCGAAATCAAATGGCCTTTCAGCCGGAAGAAACGCCGCCAATAGGGCGGGCGGTCAAATCCCGTCGGTCTTAGCGGCATACACCTTTTTATGCAGCCGCAGCGCAAAGGGGAACAGCACCACGAGCGGCACTGCCGCGACAGCCAAAGCGCTTCCCAGGTCCGAAGCGTCCGCTAAAGCCCCAATCGCCGGCACAAAAGCGAATGTCGCAACAAAACTGCCCAGCATTACCGTGCCGGCAGCGGCTGCAGTGTGGGACGGCGCAATCCCGCACGCGGCAGATATATTCACCGGGAAATTGTTGCCGCACATAAATGCGGAAAGGCCGATCAGCACGATCTTGGGCACAACGCCCGGTACCAGCATGGCCGCCAGCCACAGGGCTGCTCCCGTAAGGTTGCTGAAGCCCAGCATGAGCCCCGCCGAAAACCGGGACGCAAAACGCGAATAAATCAGCCGGGACAGCATCACGCCAGCGAAAAACACCGTCAGTGCCAGCGCACCGTCCGCTCCGTTGCCGCTGACTTTGGCCACCATCGACGACGTATACAGCATCGCCGAAGCCTGCCAGCAGCTCATCAGCACCGCGATGACAAACACCTGCGCCATGCCGGGCAGGCGGTAAAAGCCCGCAAGGCTCTTTATCCGTTGCCGCAGGCTCTCGCGCCGCACCACCAGCCCGCTCCTCATATTCTTCCGAAACGCCACAGCCATATAAACCGCCCAGATCAGTGCGAAACCGCCGAACGCATAGAAAACAGCATTCATGCCGGCAGCCGCATTAATCTGCTGCGCAACCACGGGCGAAACCATGGCACCGAACGCGAACAGCATATGCATCAGGTTGATATACTTCTCCGGCTCGCGTGACACCGTCTCTGCCATCACGGAATTGGAGATCGTGTCCACCACGCCGCCGAACAAACCCATAGCCACAAACATGGCAAACAGCAGCTTGAGCGGTACAAAAAAACCTATCGCAAGAAACAATGCAAAATAGATTAGACTGGAAATAGTTATAATCTTGGGCTTGTTGAGCACGTCCAGCAGCAATATGCATAGTATCACCGCCGCAAGCCCGCCGATGCTCTGCACCGATGTCAGCAACGAAGCCTCCGCGATCAATAGGTTATAGGCAGTCCGGATGGAATCGAACATCTGCCCGATCACCGCCACGTTGAACGAATAACATAGCATCAGCATATCCAAAGCCGCAATTCTGGGCCATTCAACTTTCCTGTTCATCTCTGCACCATCCTGTCTACCGAAAGCCTTATGGCGGCGATATGGGCCGGCGTAGTGCCGCAGCATCCGCCGACGATGTTCGCGCCCGCCTGCACGATTTTGGGCACCAGCGCGGCCATGAATTCCGGCGTTTCGGGATACACGTTTTTGCCGTCCACCATTTCGGGCAGCCCTGCGTTGGCGTGCACCAGTATCGGCGTGTCGGGGCAGGCGGCCCGCAGTTCGCTCACGATCTCGATCATGCGCTCCATGCCGTTGCCGCAGTTGGTGCCGATGATGTCCGCGCCCGCTTCCAGCACAGCAGCAGCCGCTTCCGCCGGGGTGATGCCCATCATCGTTCGATAACCGCCCGACGCCGTCTTGTCGAACGTGAACGTGCAGATCACCTCGCATCCGGTATTCTCCCTGGCAGCCCGCACCGCAATAACCGCTTCCTCGGCGTCCATCATCGTCTCTATACAGAGCGCGTCTGCACCGCCTTTCTCCAGCGCTACAGCCTGCTCGCGAAATGCATCGTACAGCTCCTCGCGGGTGACCTCCTCCATGATCAGCAGCTTACCGGCAGGACCCATGGAACCGATCACCAGCCTGTCCCCCGCCGCCTCCCGCGATGCCCGTGCAGCCGCCTCGTTAATCGCAGCCGCCTTATCTTCCAGCCCGAAACTTTTTAGCTTGATGCGGCTTCCGCCGAAGCTGTTGGTCTCCACCATGTCCGCGCCGGCGTCGATATAGCTCTTCGCGATATCACGCACATCCGCAAACCGCTCCAGGCACCAGCGCTCAGGGCATTCGCCCAGCTTTAAGTCCATCTGATACAGAAACGTCCCCCATGCCCCGTCCGACACCAGCACCCTGCCCGCGCGAACGGCCTCCGTAATCCTTTTCGCCATCGCCCTATTCCTTTCCGCAGCATTGTGAACCTATATGTTTACTCTAGTCCAAAGCGCCGCATATTTCAATCGCAAAAACTCGCCATCCGGTTCTGTCTTCCAGAGATGCCTGATATTTAGGGCACAGCCAACCCCCTGCCGAGGCACATAAAAAGCCCGCTGGGTATAACCCCTGGCGGGCCAACAATTCATCTTTTGATATGAAGCTCAGTAAGGCCGCGCGTACATCACGATTTCCCAGTCGCCGCCGTTGCCTTCCTGACCCCAGATATCGTCCATTTCCACGCCGTTTTTGTTGTTCTTGGCCTCCACGATCTTACCATTCCCCGCGTAGATGCCCACGTGGTGGATATTGCGCCACCGTCCGGCCGTGCTGGAGTGTTTGGTCCAGAATATCAGATCGCCGGGCTGCAGTTCATCCTTGGAGATGGTATAGCCGTTCTCATAGCAGTATTTTGCCTGCGCGGCGGCAGTGCCCGGAATATCGATGCCGACCTGTTTGTAAGCCCACTGCACAAGGTACGAACAGTCCACGTAATCCCCCGTGCCCCGCTTGGACTTGGAATAAGGATCGCCCAGCCTGGACATCGCCTGCTGCACGATGGCCTGACCCGTTGCCGAAGATCCCGAATTCCCCATCAGAGCCTTAAGACCGTTCAGCCCGCCGGCCTGCATGACAGACAGTATGCTCGTCATCGCGGCGTCCATGCCGTAACTGCCGCCGAACGACCCCCCGGCCATCATCATCAGCATCGCCGTCATCAAATCGTTGCTGCCCGGTACGCTTCGTGTCGCATAACCGGACGGCGCAGCGTATGACGGCGGCGCGGTATCCGCCGGCGCGGCCGACTCAGCCGCGTCCGCAGGCGCTTCCGTGTCCACGCCGGATACGGCCGCCAGCGTGTTGTCCTTCATCTGGGCTGCGAAAAGCTCGGCAAACGTCTGGCCTCCCGCCTCAGCTGAACCGGCCAGGGTCGAACCCGTTCCGGTACTTTGATACGGCTGGACTGCCGAACTGATAGCCAATGGTTCCATGTTCCCTCTTCCGTTTATCCCCGTTATACCCCGCGGGCACACAAACTGCCCGCGATACTGTGATCCACCTATTATGTACCACAGAAAAGCGGAGTTGACACAGGGAATTATGAAAATCCAGCCTGCCCGCGCGCTACTCCTGTGCGTTCTTCTGCGCGCATATTGCCTTTAGGCTTTCGCCGTAAGGCTGCCGCGCGATGCCGTATTCCGTCACGATGTCGGTAATCAGCGCGTTGTCCGTGATGTCGAAAGCAGGGTTATACACCTTCACGCCCTCGGGCGCCATCCGCTGCTCAAACCACATCTCCGTCACTTCGCTGTCCGGACGCTGCTCGATAGGTATATCCGCACCTGTCGCGGCATTCATGTCGATCGTCGACGTCGGCGCGCACACATAGAACGGTATGCCATAATGCTGCGCGAGTATCGCCAGAGCGGAAGTTCCGATCTTGTTGCACACGTCGCCGTTCGAGGCTATGCGGTCCGCACCCACCAGCACAGCCTGCACCCAGCCGTTTTGCATCACGCGCGCGGCCATGTTGTCGCAGATTACCGTGGTGTCAACGCCGCTTAAGGCCAGCTCGAACGCGGTCAGCCGTGCGCCCTGCAGCAGCGGGCGGGTTTCATCCGCGAACACGCGGAAACGGTATCCCTTTTCGCAGCCCAGGTAGATGGGAGCCAGCGCCGTGCCGTACTTCACCGTCGCCAACCGTCCTGCGTTGCAGTGCGTCAAAATGCCGTCTCCGTCGTGGAGCAGCTTAAGGCCGTGCTCGCCGATTGCCCGGCACACTTTAA
>JBMNOT010000214.1:0-3552 GCA_050943225.1 Christensenellales bacterium
CCACGCCGTCCTTCACGATGTCGCGGAAGAAATCCGCAATGTCCGTCGGCGGCCGCGTGGACGTCACCGCTTCCGCGCCGTCGTGCAGCTGCTGGTAAAACGCTTTAAAATCGGTATTCCTGCCCAGGTCAAACAGCCGTTCTTCCCCGTTTACCGTATAAGGCATCAAAAAAACCGGTATCTGATGAGCGTCGGCAAAAGTGTACGGGATCTCGGTATCCGAGTCGGTTACAATCACATAATTTCGCATGGATATCCTCCTGAATAAAATACAGATAATTCCGGGAATTGAAATGAAAAGTTATACTTTATATTATCATCCTATATTATCATTCATCTACAATTTTTACAAGCGACCTCTCATCTTTTCGATTTTTCGACTTCCGGTACGCCCCTAATCTTATCCCATTGACTTTTTTGACGTGCGCGAGGAGCCTGTCCACCGAATCCTCGGGCGATATGCGGAAGTTGAATCTTCGCGCCGGCATGCACAAAATGGCGATGGCGCCCGCGATATACAAAAAGCGCCGTTTTAAATCTCCTTTGCCCCCTCCCTCACCCGGATATGGCTGACATGCCGGAATTACGCCTTATTATATACCCGCCGGGCAAGGCGAGGCAACAGCCTTCTTGCAGTCTGGCAGAAAACCTTTGGTTTCCCGCCGCCGCTTTTGACCAGCCTGCCTATCAAGAGGGCTTGTCCCATCAACTCAGGCGCGCCGCCGCCCAAGCAGCGATCGCAGCGCGCATTCAGCTGCCGGCAAAGCCTGCAAGCTCGCTGTTGAACTTCTCCCGCTGCTCCCAGAAAAGGCCGTGGCCGCTCTCCTCGAAAGGCACCAGCGTCGAAGTCCTGATGCCCTTGTGCTGCATCTCGCCCAGGGCGAACGGGCATATCATATCGTGCACGCCGTGCAGTATCAGCGTGGGCACGCGGATGCGGCCGAGGTCGCCGAACATCGTGCTGTCGCGCAGCGTGACGAGGCACTGCATCGTGGCCCAGCCGGCAGCCTCCAGCCCCAGGCCAAAGAACCAGTCGCCCAGAGCCGGCGGCACATACCGGTAGAAGAACATGTCGCCGAACGAGCGCAGCATCGTCGGCCTGCTTTTGTACCCCTGCTCGATCAGCGCGTTTACCTCGTCGCGCATCTTGCCATAAGGGAAGTCGGGCCGCCGCACAAAGCTGGGCGCCGCCGCGCCGAACAGCGCGAGTTTGCTGACTCCCCTGCCGCCGTGCCGCGCCATATACCGTATCACGATTGCGCCGCCCATCGAGTGCCCAGCCAGCGTGATGCCTTCCAGCCCGAACGTGTCGATCACCGCGCGCACGTCGTCCGCAAGGCGGTTGTAGTCGTACCCGTGCCACGGCCTGTCCGACCGCCCGAAGCCGCGCGTGTCCATCGCCAGGCACCGAAAGCCCATCTTGGGCAGGTGCTCCAGCTGGTATTCGTACGCGCTGCTACTCAAAGGCCACCCGTGCAGGAACAGTATCGTATGCGCGCCCTGCGGGTTTAAATCCTCCACGTATACCTGCACGCCCGGCTCCACCATGATCTGATAACCCATTGCCGCTTCTCCTTCACATGTTATGTAATCATACCTATGCGCCGCGGCAAAGGCGTATGCCTTCACTATATGCCGCTAAAATATTATAAAATTCTTCTTATTGTTATATTTACATTATTGTGCGTTGCACAGTATAATATTGCTGAGGTGATGACATGACGGAAGATGTGCGGGGCGTGCTGGTAAGCCTGCAGCAGGAGCTGCGGCGCGGGGCCATCGTGCTGTGCATCCTGAGCCTTCTTGGCAGGCCGCGCTACGGCTACGCGCTGGTGGAACATCTGGAGAAAAGCGGCATGCCGGTGGAGCCGGGCACGCTGTATCCCCTGCTGCGCCGGTTGGAAAAGCAGGGGCTGCTCACCAGCGAATGGGAGACCTCCGGCCCCAAGCCGCGCAAGTATTACGCGATGAGCGAAGCGGGCCGCGAGGTTTACAGGCTGCTCATAAGTGACTGGGCGGATATGCAGGCCGCCGTGAGTAATTTAATCCGGGAGGGAGAAAACCATGAGCCATGATACGGCACAGACAGGCGATCTCATTGACCGCTATGTCTACCAGGTGGTCCGGCGGCTGCCGCAGTCGCAGCGCGCGGATATTGAGGCGGAGCTGCGAGGGCTGATCGACGACATGCTGTCGGCTCGGGGCGGCGGCAAGCGGGAGGACGTGATCGCGGTGCTGCGCGAGCTGGGCCGGCCGGCAGAGCTGGCCTCCCGGTACAGCGGCAGCCGGCGCAGCCTGATCGGTCCGGAATACTACGATACGTACCTACTGGTGCTGAAGATTGTGCTGGCAGCCACAGGGTTCGGCATGGCGGTGGCGCAGGCCATCGGCTTTGCCGCCGAAGCGCCGTCGAGCATATTTGCCGCCGCGGCCAGCTTCTTCGCGGCGATTTTCAGCGCGATGGTGCAGGCATTTGCGTGGGTCACCATCATATTTGCGCTTATCGAGCGGTGGAGCAAGGGCTCCTTCATCAAAGACACGGAGTGGGACCCGGACGACCTGCCGCCCGTGCCCGAGAAAAACACCGCCATCCCGCGCAGCGAACCCATAGCGGGCATCGTGTTCATCGTGCTGCTGCTGGTGCTGCTGAACGCCGCGCCGCAGCTTTTCAGCGCGTACCTCTCCGAGGGCAGCAGCCTGCGCATGGTGCCGGTGTTTGACCTGACGGTTTTCTACCGGCATCTGCCGCTTGTCGACGCGATGATATGCGTCGGGCTGGTGAAGGAAGTGCTCCGGCTGGTCACAGGGCGGTATACGCTGGCGCTGTCGCTCGGGCTGACGGCGCTCAACATCGTCTCTGTGGTGATGTTCATACTGCTGTTCGGGCCGGCGTCCGGCGTGTGGAACCCGGATTTCATGACGCAGATCGGCACCGAATGGAGCCTGTCCGAGACCGCCGCAAAGCTGTGGAGCTTTGTGCCCATAGTGTTCACCGGGTTTGTGATACTCGGCCATGTGATAGACAGCGTCCAGGCAATACTCCGGGGCGCGCCATCGCGCGGCATAGCCGTATAACCGCAGCGGAGTCAGGCGGACAATATAAAAGGCTGCGCGTGCAGGGATTGAGCAAGGCGCGTCGAATTGCCCAATAGCAATTATTAACAGAAAGGAAGGACATCATGATGATTTCGGGCCTGAATGACACTGTGACGTTGAACAACGGCGTGAAGATGCCGAGGCTGGGCCTGGGCGTGTGGCAGATGGACGAGGGCGGCGAGGTGGAACAGGCTGTGGGCGGCCGCGCTCAAGGCCGGATACCGCAGTATCGATACCGCAGCGGCCTACGGCAACGAGGTGGGCGTGGGCAAGGCCGTCCGCGAGAGCGGCATACCGCGCGAGGATCTGTTCATCACCACCAAGCTGTGGAACGCCGACCAGGGTTACGATTCCACGCTGCGCGCGTTTGAGGGAAGCCTTAAGAAGCTGGGCATGGATTACGTGGACCTCTACCTCATCCACTGGCCGGTGAGGGGCAAATACCTGGAGACGTGG
>JBMNOT010000215.1:0-3461 GCA_050943225.1 Christensenellales bacterium
GGGTCTTTGCGACCACTTGACCGTGATCGAGGAGCTGCGCGAGGCGGACCCGTCCAGGACGGATGGAGAGCTGCGCAACATGCTGGCGGGTTTCCTGTTCTATGGGGACGACGTATTCAAGCCGGTGTCCGCGCTATCGGGCGGCGAGAAAGGAAGGCTCGCGCTGCTCAAGCTGATGATGGCGCGGCCCACGCTGCTGCTTTTGGACGAGCCCACCAACCATCTGGATATGGACAGCCGCGAGGTGCTGGAAGACGCGTTGATCGAGTTCGAGGGTACCATACTTTTCGTCAGTCACGACCGCTATTTCATCAACCGGGTGGCGACGCGCATACTGGAACTGCGGGACGGCGCTCTCACGTCGTTTGAGGGCAACTGGAGCGACTATCAGGCGTTTCTGGAAGCCCGCAAAGCGGCAGCGGGTATGCCGGCGTACTTGGACAGCGGGCTGACCAAGACGGAAGCGGCCCGGCGGCGGCGCGCCGAGCGCGAGGAAGCGCAGTGCGCGAAGGAGGCGCGGCAGCGCGTGTCGCAGGTGGAAAAGGAGATTGCGCAGGCGGAGCAGCGCCTCAAGCAGATCGAGACCGCGATGGCCGACCCTGCCGCGCTGTCGGAGGCGGATATCATGGCACTGTCCGGCGAGTACGAGCAGCTGCAGCAGCAGCTTGACGCGCTGATGGAGGAGTGGGAGCAGGCTTTGTCCGCCGCCGACATGGCGTAAACAGATGCGGGCTTTGTGCAGCGCACATCGTATTTATGGAAGGCCGCGCCGCTGGCCGCGCTTGCCCGCGCTGCGGTGACAGAGTATAATAGGGCGTGTTTAGGGTCATTTTATGGTATATGGTTACTGATGCAAAAAAAAGGAGATTTGAATGGAAGATAAAAGGATTGCGGTGCTGATCGACGCGGACAACGTATCGGAGAAATACATCAAGGCGATATTCGACGAGATAGCCAATCACGGTACGCCCACCTATAAGCGCATATATGGCGACTGGACAAAACCGCAGCTCGCCTCGTGGAAGAGCGTGCTGCTCAGCTATTCCATCACGCCCATCCAGCAGTACAGCTACACGACCGGCAAGAACGCGACAGACTCCGCGCTCATCATCGACGCAATGGATATACTGTATTCCGGCAATGTGGACGGATTTTGCATCGTGTCCAGCGATAGCGATTTTACGCGTCTGGCAGCGCGGCTGCGCGAATCCGGCATGTATGTGATCGGCATGGGGGAGAAGAAGACGCCCACGCCTTTCATTGCGGCGTGCGAGATATTCAAATACCTGGAGGTGCTTGCCGCGCCCGCGCCGCAGCCTGATAAGGAAGAGGAGGCGCCGGCAAACGGAAACGCGAAGCCTGCACAGCCCGCCAAGGAAGGCATGGCGAGCCGGGAGGAGATCATCGAGGCGCTGAAGGTGATTATCACCGAGAGCTCGGATGAGGACGGCTGGGCGTATCTCGGGCAGGTGGGCAAGCTGCTCAACAAGCGCTACCCCGATTTTGATACGCGCAATTACGGTTTTTCCAAGCTGACGCCGTTTGTGTCTTCGTTAAAGCAGTTTGAGATACAGTCGCGCAAGACCGGAAGCCCCCACGGTTCGCAAAAATATGTCCGCATTAAGGAAACGAAGCAGAAGAACAGCTCTGGCAGGAAGAGCAAGGGATAAAGGATATGATGACCAATAGAGGTCTATGTAAAGGCGGCCGCCTTTCCGGAAGGGGGGCAGGCCGCCTGTTTGTTATCCGGTTCCGTCGGGGCGAACGCGCGTATCGCTGCGGCGCTGTTTTGGGATGGGCGGAATCGCTTTGGGCTGTCAGAAGCGGCAGCACCAGCCGCCGACCCGCCTGTCGCAGTCGAAGCCCAGATCACAGCCGCACCCGCGGCAGCGGAAATTTCCCCAGCCGGGGCCGAAGTCGCAGCAGTCAAAACTGCTAAATGGTCTGCACGATTTCCAGAAGCTGCATTTGTCGAAGCAGCCGCATTTATCGAAACAGCCGCATTTGTCAAATCCGCCGTGCTTGCCGAAACCGCATTTGTCAAAGCAGCCGCACTTGTTAAACCCGCCATGCTTGCCGAAACCGCACTTGTCAAAACATCCGCATTTATCAAAACAACCGCACTTATTGAAGAAGCCGCATTTATCGAAAAGCCTGCAGTTCTGGCAGCAGCACAGGTAAAGCAGCAGCGGAAGGCACTCATTATTCAGCATATATTTTCATCACCTCTAAATGTGAAGCTATAATTTAGCGTATTCAGCCGTAAAAAAAATGTGAGGATTGCCCGCAGCTTGGTCATAAATCAGTGGTTCATGATAAGCCTGCCCGGGAAAGTGTGGCGGTTTAAAAAGCTAAACAAATGAGAAGCGCGCTTTTCAGCGCGCTTCGGGCTGGTAAGCCGTTATATATTGGGGTAGGGGGGACTTGCCTTGGTTAGCCTTAATGCCCTTTTGGAATTCAAGAGTTTATCAATCGCATCAGGCTGCAGTCCGCTTACGCCTGGTACATGCCGTGGCTGGCCATATAGGAGTATAAGCCGAGGCCATGCTGCTGCTCTTCCTTCTGGATATGGTTTAGCACCTGCCGCACGCCGGGGTCTCGGAACTCGAATATTGCGGTGTTGTAGGTGGCCGACACGTATTTTTCGGTGGAGAGCAGGTCTTCGCACATCACCGCGTCGGTCTGGGGCGACGTACTGCCCGGCTGAATGGGCGGAAATGCCTGCTGGGGTTGCGGGGCTTGCTGGGCCTGCTGGCCGCCCTGCTGGCCGCCCATCGCAGGCAGCTGCCCGGCCAGGATCTGGTTGATGGAGCTTAAGTGCTGCTGCTCCTGCTGCCCCAGCGTGGTAAACAACTGTTTGAGCTGAGGGTCCGACGCCTGGGCGGCATAGCCGCTGTATTTCTTGATGCAAAGTTCCTCGTGTTTTTTCAGGTCCTGCAGTAACGATGTTTCCTTCTGGTTTAAGCTGATCATATCGCATACCTCCTTTTGCTTATCGTTTGTATGTGAGGCTCGGAATATGCATACAAGGCAAAAACAGGGATAGGCGGAGAATATTTGTTGACATCGGGAATGTCCGCATTGTATACTAAAATACAGTTCTGAAAGAATACATTTCTTTTTGGGCACAGGCCCGCGAGATGAGATGAGAAGAGATGAGATGTTATTCTTGACGAACAAGCAATAACAAGATGAGAGGAGAAGAGAACCATGAAGACCATTCCCAACAGAGTCTATTTGACCGAGGACGAATTGCCGAAGCAGTATTATAATATTGCTACGGATATGCCGACCCGTCCGAAACCGTACCTTAATCCGGTGACAAAAAAGCCCGTACAGCCGGATGAATTGGCACCGCTTTTCGCCAAAGAGCTGATCGCGCAGGAGATGTCCACCGAGCGGTATATCGACATCCCGAAACAGGTGCGCGAGATCTACGCGAAATTCCGCCCGTCGCCGCT
>JBMNOT010000216.1:0-3451 GCA_050943225.1 Christensenellales bacterium
AAAAATCCATCTGCGGAAGCGCTTCTGACTCCGAAGGCTCTTCCTGCAACGCGCGCTCCCCGTAATAAGCGCGGATATCCGCCGCGCTGCGCGCCGGCACAGCCCCCTGCACGATCAGCTCATTGGCCAGCGCCGACGATTCCAGATACGGCGGATCCGGCATGGCAAATATATCCCGACCGTAGCTGATGGCTAAAGACGCCGTAATCGCCGTGCCGCCCCTGATGCCCGATTCCACCACCAAAATGCCGCGGCACAGCCCCGCAATGATGCGGTTGCGCACCGGAAAGTTGCCGACAGCGGGCACGGTTCCCAGCGGCAGTTCGGATATCACGGCGCCCGTCTCCACGATTTTATGGTACAGCGCATCGTTTTCCGGCGGGTAGATCACGTCCACGCCGCAGCCCAGCACCGCCACCGTAGGCGCTTTTGCATCCATCGCGCCCAGGTGCGCCGCCGTGTCGATGCCGCGCGCCATGCCGGACACAATCGGCACACCCAGTTCCGCAGCGATTTTGCGCGCGTGCTCAAATCCGCGCCGCGTGCAGGCCCGCGTGCCCACGATGCCGATCGCACTGTCCAGCGCGGGCAGATTTCCTTTCACGAACAGCACCGGCGGCGGCCACGGTATCTCCGCAAGCCTCGGCGGGTAATCGTCGTCCAGCCGCGTAATGGCCGTTATGCGCTTGGCGGAAAGCTCCGCCAGTATCTCCGTCACCCGCGCATGCGAACATGCGGAAGATGCGGCCGCCATCACCTCGGTCGGCGCCAGTCCGGCAGGCACGTTTCCCGCGGATACCGCGTTGAAGAAGTCTGCCGCGCTGCCGTATTCCTTGAGCAGCGCATAGAACGTCTTCGCGCCCATGCCGGGCAGAGACGCCATCCATATCCAAAAGCTTTTCTCCTGCGCCGCGCTCATCCCCAATACCGCCCATCCGGCGTGCGGTACTGAAGCGCCTCGGCCAGGTGCTTCACGCCTATATTTTCCTCGCCGTCAAGGTCCGCAATGGTGCGCGCCACTTTTCTCACGCGCGCCATGCCGCGCGGAGAGAGCCCCAGCGTCTGGTAAGCCCGCTGCATCAGCGCGTTGCAGGCGTCGTCCAGCGCGCAGTGGATATTCAGCATTTCCGCGGACAGCGCCGCGTTGGTATATATGCCGGCGCCGGCGTAGCGCTTTTGCTGGATGCGCCGCGCCGCGTTGACGCGCGCCCGTATCTCCCGCGAGGATTCCTCCGGCGCGCTGTCCGTCAGCTCGCCGTAAGTCACGCTGTTCATGCCGATGTGGATGTCTATGCGGTCCAAAAGCGGCCCGCTGATGCGCGACAGGTACTGCCTGATCTCGCGCGGGGAGCAGCGGCACGGCTTGTCGCTGCCGAAATGGCCGCAGGGGCACGGGTTCATCGCCGCGATGAGCATAATGTCTGCCGGGTACGTCAGCTTGGCATTCGCGCGGGCGATGCTCACCTGCCTGTCCTCCAGCGGCTGCCGCAGCGCTTCCAGCGCCTGCCGCTTAAACTCGGGCAGCTCGTCCAGAAACAGCACGCCGCCGTGCGCCAGGCTGATCTCACCGGGCAGCACGCGGTGCCCGCCGCCCGTCAGCGCCGCGGTGGACATGGTGTGGTGCGGGCTGCGGAAAGGCCGCGCGGTTACAAGGCCGCCTGCGGAAAGCCCGCATACGGAATGTATCTTGGTAATCTCCAATGCTTCTTCAAATGTGAGCTCGGGAAGTATGCCGGGCACAGCCCTTGCCAGCATGGTCTTGCCGGAGCCGGGCGGACCGATGAACAGTATGTTGTGCCCGCCCGCCGCGGCGATCTCCAGCGCCCTGCGGGCGTGCTGCTGGCCGCGGATATGCGCCATATCATGCGCGCAGTACGCCGCCTCGTCCGGCTGGTAAACGTGCGTGGGCAAAGGCGTGATCTTCTGCCCGCCAGCAAGGTGATCTACCAGCTGGCTCAGCGTTTCCACCGGGTAAACCTCGATGCCGTCCACGTATGCCGCTTCGTCCGCGTTCACCGCGGCGATAAACAGGCGCCTGATGCCCGCTTCCTTCGCGGATATGGCCATGGGCAGCGCCCCCGCCACGCCGCGCAGCTGCCCGTCCAGCGAAAGCTCGCCAAGAAATGCGCTGTCTTCGTCGGGCTGAGTGGCCTGCCCGCTGGCGCAGAGCAGCCCCACCGCAATAGCAAGGTCGTATATCGGCCCGTCTTTTTTCAGGTCCGCGGGCGCGAGATTGATGGTGATGCGCTGCTGCGGGTACGCAAAGCCGGAGTTTTTGATGGCGGCGCGCACGCGCTCCTTGGACTCGCGCACAGCCGCGCCTGGCAGGCCCACCGTCTCATAAGCCGGCATGCCCGCCGCGATGTCCGCCTCCACGACCACAGGGTACCCGGAAAGCCCCATAAGGCCGCAGCTCATGATTTTTGAGAGCATATCGCCTCGCTTACCGCCGGGAGGCGCAGTGCCTTTCCGGCGCACTTGCTTTATTTGATGGAAACCGGCAGTTTACTGCCGAAAAATTGATACCTAAGTTCAGCTCAGGATGTCAGCCCGAAGATGCTCGAGAATAGCCGGAGCTATAACGCCCCGACACAAATATAAACGCAGAGCTTCAACCATCAATGGCCGCTTAAGCCGCTATCAATAGAACGGCCACGACGGCAGCCAGCGCAGGAAATGGTCGGAATACCACCGGGACACCTCGATGCCCGTCGTCACCGGATAGAACATCACGAACGCCACGAAGCACACACCGAGATAGATAAACACGATTTTTTTGCCGTGCTTCGTGCGCTCAATGAGGTATTTTGCCAGCACACCCATCAGCAGCAGCAAAACCGGCACTGTGGCGAAATAGTGATAAATATACGTCTCGCGCGACACCAGCACCCACGGCAGGTACTGCGACAGCGCCGCAATGCTTAAAAACAGCGTCCGCCTGCCCAGACGGCCTTTCGTCACGCGGATGGCGATCAGCGTGATCACCGCCACGATGCCGCCCCACCAGATGATCGGGTTGCCCATCGTGGACATGGACGACATATAGCCCTCGGGATAGCCCTTGCCCTGGAAGAAGAATACCGGCCGGACATTGGCAGGCCACGTATACCACACCGACGAGAACGGGTGCGGATCACCCGGGTCGAGGTAGGCGTGATAATTGAACATGTATTCCTGGTTCTGCAGTATCCGCGCGAAATCGTATGGTTCGGTCTCCTCCACCAGCATATACGGGATATACGACAGCCAGTAAATAACGAGCGGCACGATGATGAAGAACAGCACGCACCAGAGCAGCGTGATGAACGTCTTGCTGAGGTAGCTGCGGCACAGCTCCTCCAGAAACTCGCGGCGGGCGGCAGGCATGCTCCCGGGTTCCGGTTTCTCATCTGGTGCGTCCTCCGCATCCTCTTCGCGGCTCGGCAGGAACAGTGAACGCAAAAACCCCGCA
>JBMNOT010000017.1:0-16067 GCA_050943225.1 Christensenellales bacterium
CGGAGTCGAGCCGCTGGTGCGGTACGCCGAGCCCGTGATCGCGCTGGTGATCAGCGGCTTTATCGTGAAAACGGCGGTGGGTATTCTCAAGGTATCCAGCGCGATGTTGCTGGATGCCGCGCCGGACGACGAGACCATGGCCGGCCTGCGCGACGCTGTTTTGAAAACCTCCGGCGTTGAGCATATTACCTGGATCAAATGCCGACGGATGGGCCGGGGCCTGCTGGCCGACGTGGCGGTGGAGGTGGACGGCGACATCCGTGTGCAAGACGGGCATGACATTGCGGACGCCCTGCGGGACAACGTGATGGCCGCTTATCCGGAGATGATCGACGTGGTGGTACACATCAATCCGCATACGACATAAGAAAAAGGGTATAATGTTTCAGGTGTTTAACTATAGTGAGGAAAGCAGCCCGGCTTGCGAGACCCGCGGTATAAAGTGGGTTTTATCTCGTTTCAGGCCGCTGCCGGATAAGCTGTGCATAAAAAAGGAAATACTGTTTTCCGCGTGCGTTACAGCGGCGGGCGCGGGCATCGGGGTGGCTGCCAAGGCGGCGGATTCCGTCTCGCTGATTGGCGACGTGGGCACAGACCTCGCCGTATGGGTGTTCTTGGCGTCGCTGATTGCGGCTTACAGCCGGCATCCCGTCAGCGCGGCAGTCAATGTCCTGCTGGTTTTTGCGGCGGTGCTGGGCGGATATTATATCTACAGCAAAGCGGTTCTGGGCTTTTTCCCGCGTGCCTATTTCCTCGGTTGGCTGATTGTGACTCTGTTATCCCCGATAGGCGGACTTATCGTCTGGTTTGCGAGAGGTGAAGGTCTTGAAGGCGCTGTGATAACGGCTTTACCTGCCGGCATTCTCGCGGCGTGGAGATATCCTGCGTTCTATACCCGTTCCATTGTCTTAATACTGGGTTTGGTGGAAGCTGTGGCGCTGTGCGCTCTGCTCCCGCGCGGATGGAAGATGAAACTTGCGGCGCTGGGCATGTCCGCGGCCGCAGCGGTGCTTATCGAAGCGCTGGGGTTATTAAGACTTCTGCCGTTCTGATGATGCGAAACCAAAAATCATAATCCCCGGCCGTTTCCTGTAAGTATGTAGGAAGGAGACGCTGCCGGGGGTATTTCATGCTGGCCATTATCACCGTATTGCTGAATTTCATCGCCGGTTCTTTTCTTATCGTGTTCGGCGTGAACGCGCTGGGCAGGACGCTGGAGCGAGCGGGCTCGGCGCTGCTCGACAAGGTGATGCGCGCGTTTACGCGGAACAGGTGGACGGCTTTTCTCGTTGGCACGTTCACCACCGCGATGGTGCAGAGCAGCACCGCCGTCACCCTGCTCACCATCGGTTTCGTGGATTCGGGGCTGATGACGCTGGAGTCGGCGGTGGCGGTGATATTCGGCGCGAATATCGGCACCACCATTACGGCGCAGCTGATGAGCTTCAGTCTCACGGAATACGCGTATTACATCCTCATCGCGGGCAGCGTATTTGCGCTGGGCCTGGTGCCCAAGCTGGAGACGGCTGGCCGCGCGCTGGCGAGCGTGGGGCTGATGTTTTCCGGCCTGCACATACTGGGGCAGAGCATCCGGCTGATACAGAACAGCCCGGCGGTGTCGGCGTGGCTGACGGAGCATGCGGCCAGCGTGCCGCTGTGCCTGCTGTTCGGCATCGTCGTCACCATGCTGGTGCAGAGCAGCAGCGCCACTGTGGGCATGACGATACTGCTGTTCGGCAGTGGCCTGATGCCGTTTGAGTCCGCCGTGGCGCTGACGCTGGGCGACAACATCGGCACCTGCATGACGGCCCAAATCGCCAGTATACGGCTGGGGCTGCCCGGAAGGCGAACTGCCTGGGCGCACACGCTGTATAACGTAATCGGCGCGGCGATTGCGCTGGCGCTGCTGCCGCAGTTCTGCGCGCTGGTGGAATGGTTCACGCAGGCTCTGGGGCAGGACGAAGACCGCCTTGTTGCCAACACGCACACGCTGTTCAATGTTCTCTCCGCAGTGGTGTTTCTGCCGCTCACCGGGCTTTATGCGCGGTTTATCGAATGGATTGTGCCGGGGCGGCAATCTGCGGCGGTGCGAAGGCTAGGGCCGCGTCGCGCGGCATGAATGAGCCGCAAACGGGAGAGAATATTCACCGATTGCTTCCGTGACGCATACGGGCCTGTCGACGAAATTCACAGTGTAAAATCATATGCGATTCACCCCCCTAATATATTTATAAAAAGCGTATTCGGGGAGGATTGGGTTATGCATAAAAGGATGATAGCGTTGCTGCTGGCCATATTTTTGCTGTTTGCCTTTACGGGCTGCGGCGACAAAAGCCAGGAGGAGCCTTACGAGGAGGTGCCGGCGGTTCATATTGTGGATGACCCTGGCTTGAGAAATACCATACTGTATCTGGAGGATGACAACGGCTATATCGTACCGGTGATGAAGCAGATCCCCTGGGTGGAAGGCATCGGCGCGGCGGCGGTATCCCAGTTGATCGCGAATCCGGATACCGACACGGAGATGGAGTATCTGGGGCTCAATCCGATACTGTCGGAGGGCACCGAGCTCAGCCTGTCCATCAAGGAGGGGGTGGCCACGTTGAAGCTGAGCGAAAACGCGATCGCAGCGGACAACGCTGTGGATGAGCTGAAAAAGGTGATGGCTGTTGTCAACACGCTGGCGGAGTTCCAGAGCATCGATTCCGTGCTCATCAAGCAGGAAGGCTGCGGCGAAGAGCTGCCCCAGGGCACGGTGATCAGCCAGCCCTTCCTGCCGTTTGATCTCAACGTGATCACCACGCTTTCCCAAGAGGATCAGGAGAATGCATCCAGGCTGATGCTGTATTTCCCCAGCGAGTCGGGCAACGTCATCGTTCCGGTGACCACTTATGTGGGCGGTCAGGCTGACCCGTACGCGGCGATGAGCGAGCTTATAAAAGGGCCGAGCGAAGCGGGCCTTAAGAGCCTGTTCCCCAAGGGCACGGCGCTGCTGAACGTGGACGTGGATGAGGACGGCATAGCGTCGGTGGACTTCTCCAAGGAGTTTAAGGCCATCTCGGAAGACGCTCAGCAGGAAAGGGCGCTGATACGCTGCATAATGCTGACGCTGATGCAGTTTGACAATATGGAAGAAGTGCGTATACTGGTGGAAGGGGAGGAATATACCGGCGCTGCTCAGGCGGCGATGGCTTATCCCGATTATGTCAATGTGATGGAGTAATGGAACGGGATGACAAGAGATGACGGACGCGCGGCGAATGAACTGCGTCCAATCCATATCGAGAAGGCATTTCTGAGAAACGCTCACGGCAGCGCGCTGGTCACGTGGGGGCATACGCGGGTGCTTTGCACCGCGATGTTTTCGGCCGGCGTGCCGTCGTTTCTGGAGAATACCGACCGGGGCTGGCTGACGGCTGAATATGCGATGCTGCCTGCCAGCACGCCGCAGCGCAAGCCGCGCGACCGCCAGCGCCCGGACGGCCGCAGCACCGAGATCAGCCGGCTCATCGGGCGGACGCTGCGCTGCATATGCGACCTGACGGCGATACCCGGCTTTACGGTGACCGTGGACTGCGACGTGATCGACGCGGACGGCGGCACGCGTACGGCGGGCATCACAGGCGCTTACGTGGCGCTGCGCGAGTGCGAGGCGCGCATGGAGGCTGAAGGCCTGCTGTTAAAACCCCTGCTGTGGGACGGCGTGGTTGCGGTGAGCTGCGGCATTGTGGACGGCGAGCCGCTGCTGGATCTTGCGTACAGCGAGGACAGCCGCGCCGATGCGGACCTTAACGTGGTGTTCTCGCACAGCGGCGGGCTGATTGAGGTGCAGGGCACGGGCGAGAAGCGTCCGATATCGCCGGACGAGTTTACTGCGCTGATGGAACTCGCGACGGCGGGAGCCAGGCAGATTCAGGAGATACAGAAAGCGGCTTTGGGGTTATGAGAAGACTGCTGATTGCGACAAACAACGCGGGCAAGGTTCGCGAGATCAAGGCGATACTGGGCGAATTTTACGACGAGCTGGTATCGCTGAAGGATATTGGGCTGGAACTAAACGTGGTGGAAGACGGCGATACTTTCGAAGAAAATGCCGTCAAGAAAGCGCGCGAGGCGGCGCGAACCGCGGGCTGCGACGCGCTGGCCGACGATTCCGGCCTATGCGTGGCGGCGCTGGACGGCGCGCCCGGCGTGTATTCGGCGCGCTATGCGGGCGAGCACGCCACCGATGAGGAGAACAACGCCAAGCTATTAGCCGCGCTTAAAGGCGTGGAGAACCGGCACGCGAAGTTCGTATCGGTGGTGGCGCTGGCATCCGGCGATACGGTCACCACCGTCCGCGGCGAGGTGGAAGGCGTGATCGCGCACGCGCCGTCGGGCAGCGGGGGCTTCGGCTACGACCCGCTGTTTTTTGTGCCGGAATTGGGACAAACCTTTGCCGAGATACCCGCAGATTTAAAAAATACGCTGTCGCACCGGGCGCGCGCTTTGGCTGCGCTGCGGGACAAGCTGTGTGCCCGATGAAGACGGCGCTGGTAATGGCCGACACGCACGGCCACAAGGCGCGCATCGCGATGGTGCTGCGCCGCTTTGCGGACGTGGACATGATACTGCACCTGGGCGATTACAGCCGGGACGCCGATACCATCCGCCGCAAGACGAAAATACCGGTGTATGCGGTACGCGGCAACTGCGACCTCGCGACCTCAGAGGAGGCGGAGCGCCTGCTCACGATAGAGGGCGTACGCGTGCTGATGACGCACGGCCACAGGCATAGCGTCAAATCGTCGCTGCTCAGCCTCGGCCTTTATGCGCAGGAGCAGGAAGCGAATGTCGCGCTGTTCGGGCACACCCATATTCCGACGGAAGAGTTTTTCGGCAGCGTGCTGCTGTATAATCCGGGCAGCCTGGGAGAGCCGTGCGTCCTGGGGCCGACGGTGGGGCTGCTCGCGCTGGACCAGGGCGTTGTCCGCACGAGAACCGTACGGTTATAGGGGGGACTATGATCTCGTATACGTCGGCAGTTCTGCTAACCCGGCAATATGACCGGATGGTCGATTTTTACCGAAATGTGCTGGAGCAGCAGATAAGGTATGATTTCGACGGCTGTATCCAGTTTGAAAGCGGCCTTCCATCTGGCGGGTGCGGGAG
Organism: Christensenellales bacterium; assembly: GCA_050943225.1. Lineage (GTDB taxonomy): Bacteria > Bacillota > Clostridia > Christensenellales > SZUA-584 > SZUA-584. The sequence continues at coordinate 5,152 of JBMNOT010000017.1, forward strand.
GATCATCCCGTCTTTATAGCGCTGAAAAGAAGGGGCGGCGGAAACGCCGCGCTGGAGATTTGCTTCGAGACGGAAGACCTGGACGCACAGGCCTCCCGAATTGCCGAAGCGGGTGTGAGGCTGGTACACGATATCATCGAGGAGAGCTGGGGGCAGCGCACGCTGCGCTTTTTTGATCCGGACGGAAATTTGGTGGAGCTGGGGGAGAGCATGCCCGCCTTCTGTAAACGGATGCATCTGTCCGGAATGTCTGTGGAAGAGATCGGAAAAGAGACGGCATCCAGCAAGAAACTGTTAAACTTTTCCTAGAGTCCTGACGATATAATCATCAGGAGGCGATGGAATGGAGCCTGGCGCCCGGCTGATCGAGTTGTATAAGAAACGCCATTACGATATGTTAAGCAGGTATTTTCGCAGGGGATTGCTGGCAGCCGGCGGGATCTGCTGTGCGGTGGGCATCGTGATAACAGCCGTCACGGGTCAAACAGCGCCCATGTTCCTGTATATTGCGGCACTGGTCTGTATAGCGCTGGTGCTGCCGCTGATGCACGCCGGCCTGATATCCAACGATATGGCCTGCATAATACCGGCGCTGTTCTTCTGCTTTATTTACACGCCTGTAAACTGGTTTGCGTTCAACGGGCTGCTGGGTTTTACCCCTTATCTGTCTCTCATCATCATTCTGGGCATCGTGCTATTAAACCTTAGGAAATGGCAAAACGCATTACTGGGGTCGTATATTGTCCTGCTGCTGGCGCTGATGGTGTGCGACCTTGTCCGGTTTGTCCAATCTGAGAACAGCGTGCTGCTCATCAACGCGGCGGCGGGGTATACCGTTGCGCTGGGCGTGGTGACGATTTTCCTGTTGCTGCTGATGCGGCGGCAGGAACGGATGACGCATGAGGTGTTGGGCGGATGCGTGACGGACGAACTGACCGGCATGCTGTGCCGCCGCGCAATAAAGCCGGTGGCCGATCTGGTCGAGGAGACCTATAACATCGAGAAGCACGACTATACGGTGCTGGTGATGGACGTGGACAAACTGAAAAAGCTGAACGCTGAGCGCGGGCGCGCTTTCGGCGACGGCGTGCTGCGGGATATCGCGACGTGTATCCGCAGCAACATCCGCTCCACCGATTTCGCTTTCCGTTCGGGCGACGATGAATTCCTCATTGTGCTGACGGACGCCGACCCGGACAGCGCCGACGCCGTTATCGAGCGGCTGGACAAGGCCGTGAGGGATACGCTGGACGGAACCCGCGCCACAGTGAGCCGCTGCAGCGTGCGGCGCTCCGAGTGCGGCGGGCCTGCGCAGGTCATCGAACTGGCCGAAAGGCGTCTGGCGCAGAGCAAGTGCGATAAGAAAAAAAGCGTGAAGGGCATCTGACGAAAGCCGCGCCGATATTTGTCGAGAGCGGCCTGCCCACGGCAGAGCGTAATCCCGACCCCGGTCGGCTCATGTGCGCAGTGCAGTGAAATATCTTCCGTTTTCTACACAATTCTAATTTTCAGGCGTAAGATATCCGACATATGGTGACCGGTTAGCTTACCGGATTCACCATATTATTTTTTTTACGCCGCGCAGTTCTACAATATATCGACTGGCAGTAACTATATAATATGCCCATTATAATATGCCCGTCACAGGGATAGAGGTCTGTTGACTTGCACAAGGTTTACGCTGAGCTGGTGTTCCTGGATAATTTCGCCGTCAACCTGCTGGTCATACTGCTGGCTGCGCAACTGACCGGGGTAAGGCGGCGATGGGGCAGGTATATGCTGGCGGCGGGAATGGGCGGCATTTACGCGAGCGTGGCCTTCGGCATGCCGCTTATAGCGATGCTGCCCATACGGGCGGCGGTGGGCGTTGTAATGGGGCTTACCGCGTTCTGGGCGCGCGGCGTACGGGGCGCGTGGCGCGGTGTCTGCGCATTCTGGGCGGCGTCGTTTGTATTGGCCGGTGCGGTATATGCCATCATGGCAGCTTATGGGGACACAGCGACAGCGGGCGGTGTGATGATCGTCCGTCCGCCCGCCCGGGCCATCATTCTGGGCCTGCTGACCGGCGCGGCGGCGGTCATGCTGCTGGCGCGCATACGGCGGCGCACAGCCCGCCAGGCGGCGCACACCGCGGATATCCGGCTTTATATGGCGGGCCGCGAAGCCCGGACAAAGGCGTTTGTGGACACGGGAAATCTTGTGCGGGAGCCCTTTACGGGGCGTAACGTCATTTTTTTGAGCAAAACGGCTGCCGGGGCGCTGCTGGAGCCGGAAATGCTGGCATTGCTGATGGGGAAGGGGACGATGGAAACGGACCGCCTGCGCTTTATCCCCTGCGATACTGCGTCGGGTGGGGCCGTGATGACCGGCATCGAAATCGACGGCGTGGCGGCGGGGGACGCTGAAACGCAGGCCCGCGTAGTGGTGTGTCTGGCGAGCCGGTCCCTGCCGGAAGGCTGCGGCGCCATTGTCGGCAGCGCGCTGATGGAGGAGTTGGGGAAAGGAGCACGGTATGAAGACGGCTAAGTGGGTGCGAAAACTGGTGGCGTGGGTGCTGCTGCGGCTGAGGCTGACACAGTGTGCGGCGTATATCGGCGGCAGCGAGGCCTTGCCGCCGCCGCTCTCCCGTGAAGAGGAGAATGCGCTGCTGAACCGGCTGAGCAAGGGCGACAAGTCGGTGCGCCGCACGCTGATAGAGCGCAACCTGCGCCTCGTCGTGTACATCGCGCGCAAGTTCGAGAACACCGGTGTCGGCATAGAGGACCTCGTCTCAATCGGTGCTATCGGGCTCATCAAGGCTGTCAACACATTCGATGTGGACAAGAACATCAAACTGGCCACGTACGCCTCGCGCTGTATTGAAAACGAGATATTGATGTACCTGCGCCGTAATTCGCGGCTGCGCTTTGAGGTATCGTTCGACGAGCCGCTCAACGTCGACTGGGACGGCAACGAGCTGCTGCTCTCCGACATTTTGGGCACCGAGCCGGACGTGGTGTACACCGAGATTGAGGACGGCGTGGAGAAGGATTTGATGCACGCGTGCATCTCCCGGCTGTGCGAGAGGGAGAAGACCATCATGGAAATGCGCTTTGGGCTCAACGGCCAGAAGGAGCGTACCCAGAAGCAGGTGGCCGACTGCCTGGGGATTTCGCAGTCGTATATATCGCGTCTGGAAAAGCGCATCATCAAGCAATTAAGAAGCGAGATCAGTAAAATCGTCTGACACCGCTTGACAAATGCCGGCTGCGGAAGAGTATACTGTGGGTAAATGCTTCCAAAGCCGGAGGATGAGAATAGACAGCAAGACGTTTTGGAACGCCGTGAAAGCGCGGCGCAGTATATACGCTCTTGACGATACGCTCGTTGTGCCCGAGCAGCGCATCGAGGAGATAGCGGCGGAGACGCTGCGGCTCCTGCCTTCGCCGTATAATTCACAGAGCACGCGGCCGCAGCTGCTGTTTGGCGAGGCCCACAAAGCGCTGTGGGCGCTGACGCTGGATATTCTGCGCGAAAAAACCCCGCCCAAGCGGTTCCCCGCCACGGAGTAGAAGATACGCACCAGCTTTATGTCGGGCTATGGGCACGGTGCTGTTCTATGTGGACAGGGAGGCCGTGGACGCGCTGGCGGCGCAGTTCCCACAGTATGCGGAGCAGTTCGCGCTGTGGTCCCAGCATTCCTTCGCGATGCACCAGTTCGTGATGTGGGTGGCGCTGGAAGCCGAGGGGCTGGGCGCGTCGCTGCAGCATTATAACCCGCTGATCGACGACGCGGTGAAGCGGCGCTGGAACGTGCCTGAAAGCTGGCAGCTGGTGGCGCAGATGCCGTTCGGCAAGCCAATCGCCGCGCCGGGAGACAAGGGACGCACTGCCCATAGAGCAGCGCCTTATGGTGCGCCGCGATGCAGGGAAGGCAGAATGAGAACGGTGAAATGGCTGATCGGCGTGTTTGTTGCGCTGCTGGTGTTTTGGGTGGCGCTCGGCCTGCTGCTTCGGCTGATGGCCGCGCTTGTTATCGTGGTGGCTGTGCTGCTGACGGCCGGCGTGGTGGCAGCAGCTGTTTGCGCTGTAATCAGAATGCGCAGGTAGATATTCTGATATTTGCCAATTCAACCCCATATCTGAACAGCAGCTTGCTGGCAGCATGATACCGGCATGAAAAAGGCGGATAAGAGAATCCGCCTGTGTTTTATATACATTTTGAAATTCGCTGTGAACGAACTGCGTAGCTGCGTATCTGTACAGGAGCAATAAGATAAAGCAGGTCACAGATGGGCCGACAGCACGGGGTCGTCGAAGTTATTGGGGTCGCTCCTGCGGGCTTTGGATTCGATCTCCTTCACCATCTGCGTGATGCGGCTGTTCACCGGCGTGTCGACGCCCAGTTCCGCGCCCTTGCGGGCGATGAAACCGTTGAAATAGTCCACTTCAGTGGGCTTGCCGCGCTTCAGCGCCTGCAGCGTGGACGATTTGAAACGGCGGTATTTAAAGCCGATCAGGCGAATCAAAACATGGCGCTTAAAATCGGCAAATGCGCCCGTGCCTCTCATCAGGCTGTAATAATCCAGCCGGCCGCCGTACGGGGGAACGCGGATGTTCATCGCCTCAGCCACAGCCAGCGCCTCGCGGATGATGGCGATGAATATGCGGCGGGCTTTCCGCATCCTGAGTATCTGCCCCAGGTACAGCCCGCTCAAAACGCCCGTCGACGTGATGCAAGAATTGATGATCATCTTGGAGTAGAGGTCGGCAACGATGTTGTCTGAAATGCGCGTCGGGACCATGTGATCCAACACTGCTTTTAAGGGCTTTACGTCTTTGTCCGGCAGATACCCGCCGATCACGAACTCGCCTTCGGACTTCATATGAATGCAGCCGTCCGGCAGCATCTCGGCGCCCCAGCCCACCACGCAGCCCACTGCGCGCTCTGCGCCCACCACTTCAGCCAGCGCTTCCGCGCAGATGCCGTTCTGCATGGACACCACAAACGAATCCGGCTTCAGAAAAGGCAGCGCCCGCCGCGCCGCGTCCGGCATGTCGTAGGCCTTGGTGACGATCAGCAGCGCGTTCTTTTTCCCGGAAAGCTGCTCGATCTCAGCTACCGCCTTCACCGGCATGACAATGTCGCCGCGCACCCCGGTGATATGCACGCCCCTGCCGGATATCTCCGCAGCCCGGTCCGCATGCTTGCACACCAGCTCCACGTCAAAGCCCGCCCGGGTGAGATATGCCGCCGTGATGCCGCCGATCGCGCCTGCGCCGATGACCGCTACCGTTCTGATTGCCTGTTCCATGCCGCTCGCCTCCCGCTTCAATATCCGTGATGATACCTGCCATTACACGCCGCCGGTCCAGCCTTCGGTGGAGAACGCGATGTTGGTGGCGTGGTCCGCCACGCGCTCCAGTGTGGCCACCATATTGGTGAAGACGACGCCCGCCTGCGGGTCGCACGCTTTCAATTGCAGCCGGTCGATATGGTTGTTGGTAAACGACTTTTTCATTATATCCACTTCCTGCTCCATGGCGTCCACCACGGGCAGTCGGGATTTATCCCGACTGTCGAAGATATCCAGGCTCATACGAAGGGTTTTCTGCGTCTTTTCCGCCATCGTGCGCAGTTCGGATTCCGCCTCGGACGTCATGTTGGCGCGCTTTTCCATCAGCGTCAGCGTGTATTCGGCGATGTTCTCGGCCAGGTCGCCGATGCGCTCCATGTCGATGACAACGTGGTGCAGGCTGCCCAGTGTTTTCAGGTCGTGCTCCGAGAGGTCCAGCCCGCGGAACTCAATCATGTAGTTGGTGATGCTGTGGCTTAAATAGTCGATGGTCTTTTCTATTTCTATCACGCGGTATGCCGCCTGCTCGTCGCGGTTGAAAAAGGCCTGTAGCGAGCGGTCAAGGTTGCCGGCGGCTATTTCGCCCATGCGGCTCAGCTCCTTAAGCGTTTGCGTTAAGGCAAGGCCGGGCGTCTGCGCGGTGCGCTCGCTCAGGTACACCAGTTTCTGCTCCACATGGTCGGATGCGTGCTTTTCGGGCATGATGCGCATAATCAGCCACACCATAGCTTTCACAAACGGGAACAGCACAATGGTGACAGTTACGTTGTATATCGTATGGAAGTTCGCGATCTGCCGCGACACGTTGTCCGGAGAGAGGGAAGCGACAAAGGACACGATGGATGGGAACAGCGCGAGCACGACGAGATAGATAACCGTGCCGATGATTTTTATCATCAGGTGAATGCCCGCGGCGCGCTTGCCGTTGACGCTGGTGCCGATGGACGCCAGTATGGCGGTGATGCACGTTCCGATGTTCATCCCCAGTATGACATATACGCCGGAATCCAGGCTCACCAGCCCCAGGGTGGCAAGGGCCTGGAGTATACCGATGGATGCGGACGAGCTTTGGATGATGGCGGTGACCAGCGCACCGAACAAAATGCCAATGAGCGGGTTTTTGAAGCTGACGAGCAGCCTGCGGAAGCTTTCCATTTCGCGGAGCGGCTCCATGGCATCGGACATCAGCGACAGCCCCATAAACAGTATGCCGAAGCCCAGTACGATTTCGCCGATGCGGACGAGGCTGCGTTTCCTGATGAACACATAGAACAGCATGCCGACGAAAAGTATCAGCGGTGCTATATCCGACAGTTTGAACGCGATTAACTGGCTGGTGATGGTTGTGCCGATGTTGGCGCCCATGATGACGCCCGTGGCCTGCAGCAGCGACATCAGCCCCGCGTTGACGAATCCTACGACCATCACAGTGGTGGCGGAGGAGCTCTGAATGATGGCAGTAATGCCCGCGCCCACACCCACCGCTGCAAAACGGTTTCCGGTCAGCACCTCCAGCACGCGGCGCATCCTGTCGCCGGCGGCGTTTTCCAGACCGTCCGACATTATTTTCATGCCGAACAGGAACATCCCCAAACCGCCCAGCAATAGGAAAACAGAAAATATCGACATCAAATCCCCCGTCAAGCATATAAATATTTGGTCATACAGAACAGCCAGGGATTATTATAACGGATGCGCAGGGGGATTGACCACCCCCAAAAAAGCGGCGGGAATAAAAAACCACCGTTAGACAGCGGTTTCAATTTGGCAGCAACCTTCGGCTTTCTGCCAGTCTACCGATTTTATGCGATTCCCCGCACCTCGAAACAGCATAAAATCACCCGGGGCCCAAAAAAAGACGCGGGCTCTTTGTGGTGATATAATGCCGGCCATGCCCACGAAATATGTATTAAGGACATTTTTGGCACTCAGAAAGCGCTATCAGGCAGGGAAGATAGTCAGCTGAGCGGCTTCTCCTTCAGCAGCGCCAGTTTGATATTGGTGTAGTCGGCGACATTGAGCGTACCGTCGCTGTTGACGTCGCTGGCAACAGCGGCTGCGGAGGAGAGGGTGTACAAATTCAGCAGATAGACCCGCAGCAGCGTGTAGTCGGCGATGGACAAGCCGCCGTCACCGTTGACGTCGCCTTTCACCGCGATGGTCAGTTTATCCTTGACAACCTCTTCGACGTCGCCGCTAATGAGCTGTTCGTCAATCAGCTTTACCTTCATGCCTGTTTTCGCAACGCCTTCCGTTACTGGATTGCCCTGCGCGTCGTAGAGGCTGAGGGTACCAAAAGGAATGGTGAGCGCGGACTGCAAGGCGGTCAGCGACGTCCCAATCGGCACCCCGGTCAGGAAGCTGTTGCGCCGGTCGATTGTGTAGGAAGACGTTGAGATGCCGAGCACGGATCGCACCGCCGAAGCGGCGTTGACGCGGCCGTTGCCGAAATAGTTGTCCTTTCCCTTTGCGCCCAGGTCGACCGCTGAATTGTATAGCTTATTCTTGATATCGTCTACACCGAGATCATCATCGGCGGAGAGCATCAGCGCTACCACGCCGGAGACCACGGGCGCGGCCATTGACGTACCTGCCCCCCAGGCGTATCCGGGCGTACTTTCCCCGGTTGTAGGATTGATCAGAGGATAGGTGGAAAAAATCCAGCCCAGATAGTCATCGCCGTTCCCGCCCGGCGCTGCGATATCCTTTGCAGGTCCGTAGTTGGAATACGATGCGCGCTCGTCGTCCGGGCCGGTGGCGGTCACACAGATCACGCTTTCCAGATCGCCGGGGTATATGGTAGCTGAGGTGTTGTTGTTGCCTGCCGCAGCCACCACCACCATGCCGGCAGCTGCCGCTGCGTTGACAGCGTTCATCTCGACTGCGTCCACCTGATAGCCGCCCAGGCTCAGGTTGATAACGTCGGCGCCGTTTTGGATAGCATAATCGAAGCCCGCCGCTATATCCTCCGATGTAGCAAAAAATTTATCATCGTAAGGATTAGTTGGTGTCTCGTTGTTATCCCTGTCAAAAACGTCTACGACGATGAGGCTGACGCCGGGTGCCACGCCCGCACCTAAGTATTCGTTGCCTGCTGTTGCCGCGATGATGCCCGCTACGTGGGTGCCGTGGCCGTTATCGTCTTCCGCGCTGCCGTCGTTATCCACCACATCCGTCTGCGCATAGATGCGCTCCGCGAGATCCGGGTGAGTAAGGTCTACGCCGGTGTCCAGCACTGCGACGTATACGCCGCTGTCGCCCATCGTGGTATTCCATGCTGAGAACGCGTCTATCTTGTCCAGATGCCACTGCTTTGAGAGATGCTCATCGTTGGGTTCGCCCATAGGGCTGCGGCCTTCCAGGCTGCCGACTGGAACGAATTTGGTTTCCGGCAGGTAATAGACATAGTTGGGCTGGGCAAACAGCACGTCAGGCTGGCTTTCCAGCGTCTCAATATAGCTGGGGATCGTCTCGCCTTCCGGCACTTCCACCACATGCAGGTTGCGCGTGATCTCTTCCGGATTTTCCGCGTCCACCGCTGCCAGCGCGGCCTTTACAGCGGCGCCGCTCGCGCTGCGCCTGAACTGGACCAGCACTTCGCCCGCCGCGCAAGGGTAGCCATCCACCATCGTGACCGTAAGAGAGCCGTCCTCTGCCTTTTCAGGTTCGGACTGCTGGGCAGCTTCGGAAAGCGCCGTAGCCTCAGCAGGGGAAGTTTCCCTTTCAAACTCAGGCTTGGGTTCAGGCTCCGGTTCGGGCGGCGCGGAGACCTCTGGCGCCGCGGAGACCTCTGGCGCCGCGGGCTCTTTCGCGCGCGCAGATCCGGGCGATATCCCCAAAGCGGCCAGCGCCATAAGCAGTGCCAGTATCAGAGCCAGTGCTCTTGCAGCCGGTATGGTACGGTCACTTTTTATTTTCATGGCAGAGTTCCTTTCATGGTGCGTGCCGGGAAGGCCCGCACGCGTGAAAACAGCGTTTGGTTTTTGCGCCCCGGTGGCGCTGCGCCGGCGGGGCGGCTTGCAGGAAAACATATAACGGGTCTGTTTAAAATGTTATTTTGGCATTATAATATTAACGTATTATAGTATTAAATCAAATACAGTATCAAGCCCGTTATGTATATTTCCCTGCATTTATCGGCTAAAAAAGGGCTTCTCTTGTTTTCCCAGCTAAAAAAACTATGCAAAGGGTGTTTTGATGGTATATATAAGATGTTATATATAAAAAGAGATGTTACAAATATATTATGGATTGTTTTTCCAAGCAACGAATGATGATTGGAGCCTCTGTGAAAAGAAGGATTGCGTTTTTTGTCTGTTTAGTTCTGGTTATATCGGTGGTCGCTGGTCTGTTTTCATATTCCCGCGCTGCCGACGTCGATTATAAATACGTACGCGTCAAAATCTCTATCGGCACGCCCACCAGCTTTTCGTTTTTCGTGGACGGCAATTACAGCGTGTCGGGGCAGGCGCTGGAGCGCCAGCTGTATACCGTCCGCATCGACGGCTCGCAGCTCAAGCTGTGCCTGGGGGATACCACGGTGGCCCAGGGCAGCACCATCTATATCACCCGGCATCAGGGCACGCCCGGGCGCAATAACATCATATGGCTGAACAACAGTCAGTACGGCTACCGGCAGTATCTTGGCGACATGTCGTTTTCCATACAGAACGGCGCCATCCAGCTGGTCAACCGGATACCGATGGAAGAATACCTGTACGGCGTGGTACCGCATGAGATGAGCAATTCCTTCCCGCCGGAGGCGCTGAAGAGCCAGGCCGTGGCCGCGCGCAATTATACTGTCCGCAAGATATCCTCTTCCGGTACGTACGACGTGACGGATCTGGCATCGAAAGACCAGGTGTACAAGGGGTATGACGCATCGGAAAACTTTGCCATCGCCGCGGTCAACGCGACGGCGGGGCAGGTGCTGAAGTCGGGCAGCACAATCATCCAGGCGTATTACTCGGCATCCAACGGCGGCATGACTGAACTTCCGTATCATCGCTGGGGCGGCGGCGGGGACTGGAGGTATTACGATATCCAGCCGGATCCGTATGACCTGGAGAATCCCGAAAGCCTGTATGAGACCATCTCCTTTCCGGTCACCATAGACGCAAATCATCCCGTGACCTCCAAGGGCAATGACGGTACGCCCAACACCACGGTCGCCGTCAACTATATCAAGACGGCCATATTGAACAGCGGCAAGCTGGCTGCCTATGGCGTGACCAATATCAGCCAGTTCGAGCTGTCCGGCGTCACCAGCCTGGAAGCGCACACGCACGAATCCCCCGCGAGCACCAACGGAAGGTCCAGTCAGGACCACAGCCGCATGCCGATCACCGGCGTCAACAATTGCATCGACATGGTGTACGCCACGGGCAGCTTCACCGTGACAATACTTCCGGCTGGGTCGGGCACCGTGGTTTCGGTGACCAATGTTGATTTCAATATGCGCAGCCTGAACGGTTCGGACGGAAGCAGCACCTGGAAGGCTTTCCAGTCCACCAGCCTTGGCGTGCTGGTGGTGGACAAGGTGACCGACCAATACGGTACGCTGCTGGGCTTCAACCTTTC
>JBMNOT010000232.1:0-3064 GCA_050943225.1 Christensenellales bacterium
AAGGCTTTCCATTCCACCAGACTTGGGATATTGGTGGTGGAGCCGGTGTACAGCGGCGGCACGCTGACGGGCTTTGACCTCTCCCAGCGGCGCTTCGGCCACGCCTGCGGGCTCTCGCAGCGCGGCGCGGAGCAGCGCGCCAAATCTTCCGACCCGAACGTCAACACCTACGATAAAATACTCGCGTTTTATTACCCGAACACAACGCTTGAACAGCTGTACGATTCTGCGCCCTCGCTGCCGGCGGCTTTGCCGTCCACCGATTACACCAACGGCAAAGTCGTGAACGTGACGAGCTGGGTCAATGTGCGCAGCGGTCCGTCCACCAGTTACTCGGAGCTGGGCAGGCTGCCGGCCGGCGCGCGGCTGGAGCTGATGGAGGCGTATGTCGCGTCCGATTGGTATATGTTCAGCTACGGCGGCAGGGCCGCGTACATCCAAAAGACCTACGTGCAGCAGGATGTGGAAAAACTAATATCTACAATATTCATCCGCCGCCGCGACGATATATATGTCACTCCGAGGACGACATGCAGCACGCTGGTCGGCAGCCTGAAGGGGTACAGCGGCACGGTGACAGTACGGAACGCTTCCGGCACGGTGATTTCGGGAAACACTTTGGTGGGCGACGGCTCGACGATTACGCTGACGGACAGTAAAGGAAACGTGCTGGATCGCGTGACCGCCCGACTGATGAGGGGCGACGTGAACGGGGACGGCCGGATCACCACCGCGGACTACGCGCAGATCCGCCTGCACGTACTGCAGCTTATCACGCTGGACAGCTACGGAGTTCAGATGGCAGATATCAACGGAAACGGCGTGGTTGATATCGGCGACTACACTCTGCTGAGGCTATACCTGCTGGGGCTTTGGAATTTCTCCTGATCCTGCATTGCGGGCTGGGGCTCTGGGGCGGACAGGCATTGCAATAAACCATAGGAGGGGCGGAGACATACGGAAGAAATTCCGGTATGCGGTGGTAGCGTGCCTTGTTCTTGCCAGCGTACTCGGCGTACCGTCGGCGCTGGCGGGCACCACGGCAGAGATGGACGGCAGCCTTGCGGCGGCGCTGCTGCGCGTGGACGCGGGTATCGACGCGGATGGCGACGGCGTTCTGACGGTTGAAGAACTGGGGCGTGTTTCCGGCGCGCTTGATCTTTCCCATCAAACATTTACGGACTTAAGGGAATTGAATACCTCACCGGTGTTACCGAACTGAACTCGGACGGCAACTGGCTGGACCTCTCGGAGGGCAGCCCGGACGATTTGGCGCTGGCCAGCCTTGCAGATTGCGCGGTCATCAGGGGGACGCAGCGCATACCGGTCACGGAGTTGACGCGTGTGGCAGCGGCTAAGCTGGTCCCCGGCGGTACGCTGACGCTCACCGCCACGGCAGGCCCCGCTGATGCAGACGACAAGACGGTGGTCTGGACTTCGGAAGACACGGCGGTGCTCACGGTGAAGGACGGCGTAGTCCGGGCGGTTTCCCCCGGCACCACGTGCGTGGTCGCATTCGCGCAGGACGGCCGGGTACAGGCCGCCTGCAACGTGGTGGTCAAGGCCACCAGCCTCGGCTCGGATATATACACGGTCAGCGACGGCATCATTTCCGGCGTGGCTGAGAACATGACGGTGGAGGAACTGGCGCTGGGCCTTGTCAACAGCATATCGGACATCACGGTTTATGATAAAAACGGTAAAGTGCGAGAAAACGGCGAGGTCTCCACGGGCATGAAGGTGAGCCCCATCATCGGCGGCACGGTGTATGACACCGCCGCCATCGTGATACCGGGCGACGTCAACAGCGACGGTTCCGTCACCGTGGCCGACTATACGCAGGTACGCCTGCACCTGCTGGAGATGAAAACGCTGGCGGGCAGCGCCCTGCAGGCGGCAGACGCCAACAAAGACGGGAAGGTCACCATCAGCGATTATTTGGCCATACGCGTCCACATCGCCGGCATCGACGCGATTGTCAACGGCCCGCCGGATGTGTCCAAAATACCCGACGCGCGGATACGCAAGTTTTTGGAGCTGGCGCTGGCGCAGTTGGGCAAACCGTATGTGTGGGGCGACGAGGGGCCGAATTCGTTCGACTGCTCCGGTTTCGTCTACTATTGCCTGAGCAATACGGGCGGCTATTCGGGCCGCAAGGTGTGGCGCGCCACGGCGGACACCTACAGCAGATGGAGCGATTGGCCGTATGTCCACCGAAACAAACTTGAACCGGGAGACCTGATGTTCTATTTCTCGGACAACCCGAACGACGGCGACCGCATCGGGCATACCAGCATCTATCTCGGCAACGGCTACCACGTGCACGCCTCGTCCGACAACGGGCGCATCGTGATATCCCGCATAGAGGGCTGGTACGAGCAGATGCTCAGCCACGGGCGCCGCGCGTTCAATTAAAAAGGGTTTGCAACTTTGGCCGTGCGGAAACGCACGGGCCATTTTTTGGCGGCGCAGGGGAAACAATCGCTGTCTTCTATGTTAAGCCAGCAGATGAGCGAAATAGCATTATTTGCTTGAAAAACCCATCAGAGCAAGGTATAATGTGACAAAACGATTACGATTATGTCATTATTATTTTCCAGCAAGCGCAAAACAATATGGTGAACAAATGCTGAGGAGATACGTTGAAATCAACATGAATACGTGCAGCGGTGTCGTCAATAAAATTTCCAAAGCAGTATTGCTCATACTGCTCATAATCGGCCTGGTAGGCGGCGTCTGTCTGTGGGACATCCCTGCAGCGTATGCGGAAGGATATGAAGGCAGCGAAGGAGGGGAAGACCCGCTGGAAGCCACCGGCATCGTGCTGGACCAGACCGAACTGGAATTGCTGGTGGGGGATTCGCAGCTGCTGACGGTGACGGCAACGCCGGAGGGCGCGGCTTGTCCGGACATAACCTGGTCGACCAGCGATGAGAACGTGGCGACTGTGGACGCTGACGGGCTGGTGACCGCCAAGGCGGAAGGCACGGCGCAGATCAGCTTTACCGCGAGCGCGTTTACCGGCGTCTGCGAGGTTACCGTGAGGTCTCCCTTTACAGTGACG
>JBMNOT010000013.1:0-19083 GCA_050943225.1 Christensenellales bacterium
TCACTTTATTCGGGTCGCGTACCGCGCCCTGCCGAACGACAAACCTCTTCAAAATATAACTCCTTTAACGCCCCAATACCGCCTGAGCGGCGGGAAGTCGTTTCCAATATACGGAAAAGCCTCTCCCGGAACCAGGAAAGGCTTTACACCGGCCTATATCACCGTTATGATTACGCTTTTGCTTTCGCCTTTCTGCCCTTTTTCTCGCTGGTCTGGGCAAGATGCTTCTGGCGCTTCAATTCCAGCAGCTTCATCCAGATAGGGCTCGCGATAAACATCGACGAATATGTTCCCGCGACCAACCCCACGATGATGGGCAGTGCAAACTCCTTGATGGACGGAACGCCGAATATGTATACCGCCAGTATCGTGATCAGCGTCGTCAGCGAGGTGTTCATGGTACGCGGCAACGTCTCCCTGACGCTCAGGTCCGCAATCTCCATCTGCGTCATCGACTTGAGGGAAACCTTCTTCCTGTTTTCGCGGATGCGGTCGAACACCACGATGGTGTCGTTGATCGAGTAACCGACGATCGTCAGGCACGCCGCGATGTACGAGCTGTTGACGGGAATGCGCGCGATGCTCATCACCGCGGTCATAATCAGCACGTCGTGGATCAGCGCTACAACCGCCGCAATGCCGGAAAACAGCTCAAACCGTATCCAGATATAGATCAGCATCAGCGCCGCCGCGATGATAACCGACAAAAACGCATTGGCGACAATCTCGCCCGAAGTCACGCCGCCCACGCTTTCGATCTCGCTGCCGCTTGCCTCGGGGTAGGTCTTCTTCAGCGAATCCAGCAAGCCCTGACGAAACTCATTGGCATTTTCATCTGAGGGCAGCTGCTGGATGCGGATAACCGCCTGCGTATCCCCGGATCTGGTGATCTGCGCCAAAGCCGGATCCACGCCGTTGTCTTCAAGCGCCTGCTCCACCACCTGCATGTCAAATTTCTCGCCGAGGTCTATGGTGAGTATGCTGCCGCCCGTAAAGTCCAGCCCCAGGTTCAGCCCGCCCATGGCGATGCCCACGATGAGGCCCGCCAGAATGATCAGGCCGGACAGTATCAGAAAATACTTCGTCTTGTTGAGTAACAGCATATCACTCACCCCCCTTCAGCGATTTTTCAGGTGCAATTTTTCGGTTGGTATATAGCTTGAGATTCTTTATGTTAAGCGCAATAGCCAGCTTCATCAGCGCCCTGGTAACCACCAAAGCGGTAAACATCGACACCACGATGCCCATAATCAGCGTATAGCCGAAACCTTTCACCGTGCCCACGCCGAATATTGCGATGACGACGGCCGCGATGATCGTCGTGATGTTGGAGTCGATGATGGTGCTCATTGCCTTGTGGAAACCGGCGTTCAGCGCCGCGCGCAACGTCTTGCCGGTGGCAAGTTCTTCTTTGAACCGCTCGAATATAATGACGTTGGCGTCCACCGCCATGCCCACGCTTAATATGATGCCCGCAATGCCCGGCAGCGTCAGCTGGATAGCCGGTATCGCCGCCAGCAGGAGCAGTATGATGAACATATAGACAGCCAGCGCAATATCCGCCATCAGGCCGGGCAGCCGGTAAAACACCAGCATGAACACGAACAGCACAATGATGCCGATCATGCCGGCAAACAGGCTGGAGGACAAGGCGTCCTCGCCCAGCGACGCGCTGATGGTACGCAGCTCGAGCTCCTTTAAGTTCAGCGGCAAAGCGCCCGATGAGATGCCCACCGCGAGGTTCTCAGCCTCTTCCGCAGTAAAGCCGCCGCTGCTGCCGCCCGATATGATTGCCCGGCCGCCGTATATCGCGCCATCTCTGACGCCGGCGCTGGAAATCATCACATCGTCCACAAATATATCAATATTTGTGCCATTGGCATAGGCCTCGGCGGTCATGTCGCCAAACAGCTTGCCGCCCTCGTCGTTGAACTCAAGCTGGACGACGATCTCTCTGGTATCTGAAAGCATAACGGCCTGCGCGGATCTGACCATGTCGCCGGTCACCCACACCTTGCCGTCCGAGTCTTTAAACTCCAGCTTAGACGGCTTGCCGATGGCCTCAAACACAGCCTGCTGGTCCTCTTCCTTGTTGGGTATCTCGATACGGATGCGGTCGCCGCCCTGCTGCACCACAGTCGCCTCGGTATAGCCTTTGCTGTCCAGACGGTCACGAAGCACAGCGATCGTCGTTTTCAATTTGCCCGCAAACTCATCGTCCGAAAGTTCTTCCCTGTCGGCCTGGTATACCACATAACCGCCGCCCGTCAGATCCAGACCGAGGTTGACCTGCTCATACAGCGGACGTACCCTATAGACGCCTATCTGGAAGCCGGTCATGCCAAAGTAGACGGCAGCGCCAAAGATCACGACGATGATCACCAGCCATATAATGCTGCGTTTTCTCATGATTGTTCCCGTAATCCTCCTTAACGGAATGCTCCAACCGGATTTTCAAAAACATACGGGCAGCGTGTTTACCGCCAAAGCCGCAACAAAAAAACGTTTCCGAAAAACTCAGTTTATTATATACGTCGCTTTTCCAATAGTCAATACGGCGGCTCTCATTAACATTCCAATAAATTCCTCTATTGCATATAAAAACGGCGCCACATAAGCGCCGTCTGAATAATATTGTTTTTTCCATACCTTAGATGCGTGCCACGCCGGATTCGCGGGCCGCCTGCGCCACCGCCTTGGCCACTGCCGGGGCCACACGCGGGTCAAAAGGCGCGGGTATAATATAGTCGGGCGTCAGCTCGTCGTCTGAAATAAGGTCCGCAATTGCGTACGCCGCGGCGATCTTCATCTCGTCGTTGATGTCGCGCGCGCGCACGTCCAGCGCGCCGCGGAATATGCCGGGGAACGCCAGCACGTTGTTGATCTGGTTCGGGAAGTCGCTGCGGCCCGTACCCACCACCGCGGCGCCCGCCGCTTTGGCGAGGTCCGGCATGATCTCGGGAACGGGGTTGCTCATGGCGAATATCAGCGGGTTCGGGTTCATGCTGCGCACCATGTCCTGCGTCACGATGCCCGGCGCGGAAACGCCGATAAAAATGTCCGCCCCTTTAATCACGTCCTGCAGCGAGCCTTTCTTCACCTCGCGGTTGCTGATCTTCGCCATTTCCTGCTTAAATGGGTTCAGGTCTTCGCGGCCTTCCCATATCGCCCCCTTGGTGTCGCACAGTATCACGTTCCGAAGGCCCATGCTCATCAGTAGCTTGGTGATGGCCACGCCGGCCGCGCCCGCTCCGGATACCACAACTTCCTGTTCCTCCAGCCTGCGGTCCGTAAGCTTCATCGCGTTGATCATCGCCGCCGCCGTCACCACCGCGGTGCCGTGCTGGTCGTCGTGGAATATCGGGATATCGCAGCACTCCTTGAGCCTTTTCTCTATCTCAAAGCAGCGCGGCGCAGAGATATCCTCCAGATTGATGCCGCCGAAGCTGCCGGCCAGAAGCCTTACGGTATTCACAATATCGTCCACATCCTTGCTGCGGATGCACAGCGGGAACGCATCCACGTCCGCAAACGACTTGAACAGCACACACTTGCCTTCCATCACCGGCATGCCCGCCTCCGGCCCGATATCGCCCAGCCCCAGCACCGCCGTGCCGTCCGTCACCACCGCGACCAGGTTCCAGCGCCGCGTGTAGGCGTAGGATAAGTCCGCGTTTTCGGCTATTTTCAGGCAAGGCTCCGCCACGCCCGGCGTGTACGCCACCGACAGGTCATGCCTGTCTTTAACCGGCACCTTGCTGATAACCTCAATCTTGCCTCTCCATTGCTCATGCAGCTTGAGGGATTCTTCCTGTATGTTCATCGTTTTCCTTTCTGAAAAGCGTTTATCGCCTGTCCCCGGATGTCAAATACCATGGCAGACATACGCCACTTATTTTACAGCCTGGTGACGGTTTCAGTCAAACAAACTCAGCTGGTTGCTCTTCTGCAAGCCTTCTAGGCACCCGTGCTCCTCCAGCTTGGCGATAACGGCGCTGGATACGCCTGAGCGGTTCTTCAGGTCCTCGATGGACAAAAACGGCCCCTGCCTGCGCGCCTCCACGATGCCCTTCGCCGCCGCCGCGCCGGTACCGCTGATAGCGGTGAACGGCAGCCGGATGCCTTCCGGCTCTATCACGCAGTTGGTCGCGTCGGATTTATAGAGGTCTGGCGGCAGGAAATCGATGCCGCGCTCAAACATCTCCAGAGCCACTTCCAGAACCGTCATCTGGGCCTGGTCCAAAGCGGAAGCGTCCTTGCCCTGCGCCTCGATGGCGGCGATGCGCTGGCGCACCTGCTCGCCCGAGTGCAGGTATCTCGCGTCCAGATTATCCGCGCGCACCGAGAAATACGTGGCGTAAAAAGCCTTCGGGTGGTGCACCTTGAAATACGCAATGCGCAGCGCCATCATGACATACGCTACGGCGTGCGCCCGCGGGAACATGTATTTTATTTTCTTGCACGAATCGATAAACCATTCGGGCACGTTCAGGGCCCGCATGTCCTTTTCCCACTCATCCTTTAAGCCCTTGCCCTTGCGCACCGACTCCATGATATAAAACGCCTCGGTCTCGTCCATGCCGCGGGTCACCAGATAGTTCATGATGTCGTCGCGCGTGCATATCACCTGCCGCAGCGTGGCCGTACCGTTCATCACCAGGTCCTGCGCGTTGTTCAGCCACACGTCGGTGCCGTGCGACAGCCCCGCGATGCGTACCAGCTCGCCGATGGTGGTGGGCTGCGTATCCACCAGCATCTGGCGCACGAATTTGGTGCCGAATTCCGGAATGCCGAGGCTACCCACCTGACAGCCAAGTATCTGCTCCGGCTCGATGCCCAGCGCTTTGGTGCTCTTAAACAGCGACAGCGTATCCGGGTCGTTGATGGGCACTTCCTTGGGGTTGATGCCCGTCAGGTCCTGCAGCATGCGCAGCGCCGTCGGGTCGTCGTGGCCCAGTATGTCCAGCTTCACCAGTCTATCGTGCAGCGAGTTGAAGTTATAATGCGTGGTCACGCTGCCCGACGTCGGGTCGTTGGCGGGGTACTGGACCGGCGTAAACTCGTGGATATCGCGACCCGCCGGCAGTATCACCAAACCGCCCGGATGCTGGCCCGTGGTGCGCTTGGTGCCCGATACGCCCTTTGTCAGCCGTTCGATCTCGGCGCGGCTCACCACAATGCCCTTCTCCTGAAGGTAGTTCTTCACAAAACCGAACGCCGTCTGCTCCTTGATGCTGCTGATGGTGCCCGCGCGGAACACGCGATCTTCCCCGAAGTATTGCAGTATGAACCTGTGCGCCTCGGGCTGGTATACGCCGGAGAAATTTAGGTCGATATCCGGCACCTTGTCCGCGTTGATGCCGAGGAACGTGGCAAACGGTATATCGTATCCGTCGCGCTTTAAGTCCGTGCCGCACTGCGGGCAGTCTTTCGGCGGCAGGTCCGGGCCGCAGGCATATTCGTCGGTGTCGATATCAAAGTCGGACCAGTGGCAGTTCGGGCAAAAGTAATGCGGCGGCAGCGGGTGCACTTCTGTGATGCCCGCCATGGTGGCCGCCAGGGACGAGCCAACAGACCCGCGCGAACCCACCAGATAGCCATCTTCCAGCGAATGGCGCACCAGCTCGTAAGCGATATAGTACAGCACGGCATAACCGTGCCGGATGATGTTGTCCAGCTCAAAAGCCAGGCGCTTTTCCACGATGGGAGGCAGCGGGTCGCCGTACTGGGCGCGCGCATTCCGCCAGCACATCTTCGCCAGCTTCTCCGCTGCGTTTTCGATCACCGGCATCGCGGTCTCATCCGGCAGCAGCTGGATGTTCTCCACCTGCGCCGCAATCGCGCGCGGCACATCGATGACCACCTCGCGGGCCTTTTCCTTGCCCAGGTACGAAAACTCCGCCAGCATCTCCGCCGTGGTGCGGAAATACAGCGGCGGCTGGTTGTCCGCGTCCTGGAACTTCTGGCCGTGCATCAGTATGCGCCGGAAGTATTCGTCCTGCGGCTCAAGAAAATGCGCGTCACAGGTGGCCGCCACCGGCAGCCCCATCTCCTCGCCCAGCTTCACGATGCGCCGCGTGATGTCGCGCACGCCTTCCATCGACTTGAAACGGCCCTCGCGCACCATGAAGGCGTTGTTACCGTCCGGCTGTATCTCCAGATAGTCGTAAAACTTCGCGATGTGACGGAGCTCGCCGTCCGAAGCAAACCGCAGTATCGCCTGTATGAGCTCGCCCTGTTCGCAGGCGCTGCCCACAATCAGCCCCTCGCGGTGCCGAATCAGCAGCGATTTGGGTACGCGCGGCTTGCGATAGAAATAGTTCAGGTGCGATTCCGACACCAGCTTGTACAGGTTAAAAAGCCCCGTGTTGTTGCGGCACAGCAGTATAACATGGTAGAGGGGGGCATTTTTGTCGTCCGTCAGCGTGTGGTCGCGCTTTTTGCCCGATTCCTCGATGCACCTGGCCATCAGCTGCGCGGTGGCCGTCGCGTCGCCCAGCGCGCGGTGATGCTGCAGCGGGATGCCGAACTCCGCGGCCAGTTTGCCCAGGCTGTACGACTTCTGGCTGGGGAACGTGCGCTTGATCAGCCACAGCGTATCCAGCCATGTATTGTCAAAATCAATGCCGTAAGCCTCGCCGTGCCTTAATATAAAGCTCATATCAAACGACGCGTTATGCGCGGCAAGCGGCGTATCCCCCGCAAATTCCTTGAACGCGCGCAGCACTTCGGCCGGGCCGGGCGCGTCTTTGAGCATATCGTCGGTGATGCCGGTAAGGTCAATAATCTGCGGAGTCAGCGGCTCGCCCGGGCTGACAAAAGTGCTGAACGTATCGATGATCTCGCCGTGCCGCATCCGCACGGCGCCGATCTCGATGATGTGACAGGTCCGTGGATTAAGCCCGGTGGTCTCGATATCGAACACCACGTATTCGTCCGCGAACGTCTCTTGGTAATGGTCGTCGGTGTCGTCGTACATATAGGCTTCCATGCCGTATATGACCTTGATGCCCAGCTTTTTGGCCGCATCGAACGCGCGCGGAAACGCCTGCACAACGCCGTGGTCGGTGATGGCCACCGCCTCGTGCCCGAACTCCGCTACGCGCTTCACCACATCCACCTCGTCCGCCACGCCATCGAGAGCGCTCATGTTGGTATGCATGTGCAGCTCTACGCGCTTTATTTCCGCCTCGTCCATGCGCCGTACAGCCTTGGTCTCCTCGATACTGTTGACGCTGATGCACACTTCGCGCGCATAGCTATCGTAAGCCGCCTTGCCGGCCACCTTGACGGCTTCCGCCTTTTTGAGCCGTTTCACGATTTCAGGCGCCTTGTCCTGCCCAACGAACGCCTTGCACATGATGGTGGACGTAAGGTCAGTCACGCCGAAGGATATCACCGACTTCTTTCCGCCGCGGATCTCCTTCCTGATGTCGAAACAGTCGACGCCCGTCACCTGACCCGCAATCACGCAGGGGCCCGTCATGTCGTTGATGCTGCGTATCGGTATGGGCTCGCCCGTAATGGCCCTGCCGTGAATGAGCGGCGTCTTGACTTTCTCCGGCTTGTCCTTCTTAGCGGGAGCCGCTTTGGGCGCAGGCGCAGGAGGCGCAGCGTCCTTTTCTGTCTGCAGCGCGATATGACACATTTCCGCCGGCTCGGGCGCATCTTCCGGATTGCACCGGCCCACCGCAACGGTGATTGGCCGTCCCAGGCTGTTCGAGAGGTATTCCTCTAGATAGTCCTTGAGCCCCATCTCCAGGAACAGCTCCCTGCCGAAGTCCACAGGGAAATCAAGATGTATCCTGCTGCCGTCCAGGCGGATGCGGGCGCGGTTGATAAAAGGCGCCAGCGGCGGCTTTTTTACGCCGCACAGCGCGCGAATATGTGCGCATAGCGCCTCGCCGTCCTCCGCCGCGTCCTGATACTGTATCACCACGCGCGCGCCGGGGCCTACCTTTTCCCCCACGTACTTTTCAATGGAAATATAAACCTCGGGGGGCAGCAGGCGGCTGCGCAGGCGCACCAGCACCTCGCCTTTCTTGACGACGTGCTGCACCTTTTCCAGGCTCAGCTCATATTGCTCGCCCACACCGACGGCGTTTTTCAGCATGGAAAGAAAATCCCCGTTGGTCTTCAAAACAGCCCCCCTAAAAATGCTTTCGGACATAGTCGGCAAACGCCTTGAGTATGTGCTCCTCGGGATACGTGCCCACTAAAGCGCCCTTCGCGAACAGCGCAGCCTTGCCGCTGCCGCCGCCCGCAATGCCGATGTCGGCATGGCGCGCTTCGCCCGGGCCGTTCACCACGCAGCCCATCACCGCCGCCGTTATCGGCTTGCCCGTTTCTGCCAGTATACGCTGCACCCTGTCCGCAAAACCGGCCACGTTGATTCCGGTGCGCGCGCAGGTGGGGCAGCTGATCACCTCGGGATAAAACGTCCGCACGCCCGCGCTCTGAAGTATACGCCGCGCGGCCTCCACCTCCAGCACCGGATCCCCCGTGATGGAGACGCGGATGGTGTCGCCGATGCCGTCCAGCAGCAGCGCGCCCAGCCCCACGGCGGATTTTACGAGTGCGCCCTCATACGTGCCCGCCTCGGTGATGCCGATATGCTGCGGCGCGTCGCACAGCTTCGCAAACGCGCGCACAGCCTGCACACATGCGGGCACGGACGACGCCTTGATAGACACCACGACGTTGTCGAAGCCCATGTCGTATACCCTGCGCACCCAGGTCAGCGCGCTTTCGGCCAGCGCCTCAGCGGTGGGGCCGCCGTATTTTTTCAGGAGATGAGGCTCCAGCGAACCCGCGTTGACGCCCACGCGAATCGCCTTGCCGTTCGCTTTCGCGCAGGCGACCACTCTCTCCAAAGCCTTGTCGCCGCGCAGATTGCCGGGGTTGATGCGCACCTTGTCCGCGCCGTTCTCCAGAGCCAGCACCGCAAGAGCCGGATCAAAGTGTACGTCCGCAATCAGCGGGATATGGATGCCCGCCTTGATCTCCCGGAACGCCGGGGCGCAGCTGGTACAATAAAAAGCGCAGCGCACCGCTTCGCAGCCCGCCGCTTCCAGGTGGCTGATCTGCTCCAGAGTGGCCTGCACGTCCAATGTGTCGGTACTCGTCATCGATTGTATCAGGCAGGCGCTGCCCCCGCCAATCACAGCGTTGCCAATCCTCGCCTGCCGCGTATACGTGCCCATGCCTTATCCGAACATCCTGACGATATCTTGGTACGTAATGAATATGAAAAGCCCGATAAACAGCACAAACCCTACGAAATGGATAAGCCCTTCCACGTTGCGCGGCACCGGCTTTTTGAACAGCTTCTCGATGGCGATAAACACCAGCCGTCCGCCGTCCAGCGCGGGCAGGGGCAGCAGGTTGAATATCGCGAGGCTCGCGTTAATCACCACGCCAAAGCGCAGCACCGTTTCGAAGCTGCTGCGGATGGCCACCCCCAGCTGCTGGACCATACCCACTACGCCTACCACGTTCTCCATGCCCCGGCCCGCGAAAAGCCCCGCAAGCGCTACCAGCGTTTCGCGGATCAGCAGGTACATCCATTTAAAAGACATCGCCAAAGCCTCGCCCACGCCAAACGTCCTGCGCTGCGCCCCAATCGCGATGCCAATGCGGTAGGCGTCTTCGCCCTCGTAATACCTGTACGGTATGTTAAAAGACAGCGCCTGCCCGTCCCGCAGCACCGTAATGGGCATAACCTTGTTGTCCGCCGCTCGCTTGGCCGAGTCGATTTCCATATAGAAATCCATATCGACGTTGTTCATCGACAGGATGACATCGCCTGCCTGAAGCCCTGCGGCCTCGGCCGGGCTGCCCGGCTCCACAGCGCCCACGGTGGGCACGTAGTCGCCGAAGAACCCCAGCACCAGCACGACGAGTATAAACGCGAATATGATGTTGAACACAGGCCCTGCAGCGATGGTGAGCGCGCGGCGGCCTGCCGGCTGCCGGTTGAACGCGAGGCTGTCGTCCAGCTCCTCGTCTTCGCCGAAGAACCTGGTGAACCCGCCGAGGAAGAACCAGCGGATGGAATAAACAATGTCGTTTTTGACCCACTGCACGATTTTGGGACCAAAACCGATACCAAATTCAGCTATCTTAATGCGGCACGCCCGGCCGATAGAATAATGGCCCAGCTCGTGCACCAAAATAATAATACCGATGAACAGCAGTGCCAAGGCAAAGCTCAATATGTTCAGTATCGTGTCCAAGCGCACCCTCCTTTTGTATCATTATATCATTCCGGGCCGGACAAAATGCGAACATATTTTAAACATTGTTGTAAATATAGTTCTTGACTTTCTTGTCGGTGGTGTATATCTCGATCAGCGAGTTGCCCGGCAGGTGCGCGAACTTATTCATCGCGAACGCCACGTTCTTTTCGATATCGCCGAAAGAGATTTTTCTCTCCAGGAACAGATCCACCGCCGCCTCGTTGGCCGCGTTCATGATGAGCGGCAAAGAGCCACCCTCCCGGAGGGCGTCCATCGCATGGCGAAGGCAGGGGAACTTGTCGAGATCGGGTTCATGGAACGTCAGCGTGCCGATTTTGGCAAAATCCAGATACCCCACCACGCTGCTTAGCCGTTCCGGATGCCCGAAGGCATATTGGATAGGCTCGCGCATGTCGGTGGGCCCCAGTTGCGCGATCACCGCGCCGTCGTTATATTCGATCATGGAATGGATGATGCTCTGCCGGTGCACCACCACGGAAATCTTCTCGGGCGGCATGTCAAACAGCCAGCGCGCCTCAATGATCTCCAGCCCCTTGTTCATGTAGGTAGCGCAGTCCACAGTGATCTTTTTGCCCATGCGCCAGTTGGGGTGGCGCAGCGCCTGTTCCACCGTCGCTTTCTCGATCTCTTCTTTTTTCCAGTCGAAGAACGGCCCGCCCGACGCCGTGAGGATGATGCGGCGCACCTTGGTGGTGTCCATACCGCCCAGGCACTGGTAGATGGCGCACAGCTCGCTGTCCACCGGAAACACCTCGGACTTGCTCGTCTTCATCTTCTGCTTGACGATGTGCCCGCCACAAACCAATGATTCCTTGTTGGCGAGCGCCACGTTGACGCCCCTATCCAGACACTCGATGAGCGGCGGCAGCCCCGCTATGCCCACCACGGCGATCAGCACAATGTCCGGATCGCCTACGCTGCACGATTCCAGCAGCCCCTGTATGCCAAAGCCCACGCGTACGCCTTTGGGCACTTTTTTCTCAAACTCGAGGTCTCCCGGGCTTCCCGTCACGCCGATATATTTCGCGCCGAACTTTTTCGCCAGCACCAGAAGCTCTTCGCTGGCGTGGTGCGCCGTCATGGCGGTCACACAAAACCGGTCGGGAAACTTCTCTATGACATCCAGCGCCTGCCGTCCTACCGAACCGGTTGCGCCCAGTATTGCAATTTTCTTCATCCACTCATCCTTGTTTTATAATGATGGTATAAAAAGCGAACACAGCCGGAGCAACGAACAGCACGCTGTCCAGCCGGTCCATCGCGCCGCCGTGCGGGCCCATAATCCACCCGAAATCCTTGATGCCCAAACGCCGCTTCACGGACGACGCCGACAGGTCTCCCACCTGGGCAAGCACCGCCAGCACCAGCCCCAGCGGCAGATATGCCCAGGGACTGATGTTCACGCCGAACGCTCCCTGCAGGATGGCCCCAAACGCCAGCACGGCCGCCGCACCAAACACGGTGCCGCATATCGCCCCTTCCACCGTCTTCTTGGGGCTTATCGCCTCGGCCAGTTTGTGTTTGCCGAAAAGCCTGCCCCCAAAATAGGCGAAGGAGTCGGTGACGATGGTGCTGCCAAACGCGATGATCAGCAGAAACCGGGACTCCACTGCGGGCGGCGTGCACATAATGCCCAGCAGTGAAGAGAAAAACAGCCCCGGATATACCATGGGCAGCACGGTAAACAGCCCGTCCACCACGCTGCGGCTCGAGAACACCAGTATGGCAAATACGGTCATCACGCCGACCGTCAGCAGTATTGCCATGCCGGTCTGCCCGCCCACAAACTCGTAAGCGGGATACAGCAGCACCGCAAACGCATAACCCACCGCACGCATCGGCCGCGCCACAGCAGATGCCGCGTTCATCATCTCATGAACGCACAGCACACCCACCAGCGCGACGACAATCTTCCCATACAGCCCGTGCAGCCATATGACAGACACCAACAGCGCCAGCGCCGGTATGGCGATGAGTATTCTTTTTAACAACCCCCACGACCTCCAATATACGCGGCTCAAAACCACGCCTTACGGGACGGTCACACCCCGCCAAAGCGGCGGTTCCGGCCGGCAAAATCCACCAGCGCCTTGGCGTATTCCGCTTCGTCGAAGTCCGGCCAATGCGTATCGGTGAAGTACAGCTCCGCGTAAGCCAGCTGATACAGCAAAAAGTTGCTGATGCGCATCTCGCCGCCCGTCCGGATCATAAGATCCGGGTCCGGCTCGCCCGCGGTCTGCAGCGCGGACGATATCCAGGCCTCCTCCACCTTCTCGGGCGGCACGCCCTCCGTCAGCGCGCGCCGCACAACGGCCACCAGCTCCTGCCGGCCGCCGTAGTTGATCGCCATGTTGACGGTGAGCCCGGTGTTGTTCTTAGTGGTTTCCACCGCCCGCGCGATTTCCGTCTGAACGTTTTCGGGCAAAGCGGAGATATCGCCCAGCGTGCGGATACGCACGCTCTTCTCGTGCAGCTCGGGCAGCTCCTTTGCTAGGTATTCCACCAACAGCGACATCAGCGTGCTTACTTCATCGGCAGGCCGCTTCCAGTTTTCAGTGGAAAACGCGTACAGCGTGAGATACCGGATACCGATATCCGAGCTCATGCGGATGATGGTGCGTACGCGCTCCACGCCGGCTCTATGACCGGCGCTGCGCGGCAAACCGCGCTGTTTCGCCCAGCGCCCGTTGCCGTCCATGATCACCGCCACATGGGCTGGCAGCTTTTCCCTGTCGATCTGGTCGTAGACCTGCGTATTCGGCCGGCGCCGTCGGCCCAGCATTATACCCGCAAAAACGCCCAAGCCTTTTCTCCTAATCCGCCTGTGTCCGAAAATCCGACACAGTTATCTCCACTTTATTATGGCCAACGCCGCGCTGGCGTATCACGCGGGACGAATCCGCCCCGTCCACCCCGCGGCGCGACCGGTAAACAACGCAGCTCACCTCAAATCCTAACGCCATGAGGCGCTGCTGCGCTTCTTCCATGCTAAGTCCGATCATGCACGGGATCATACCGCCATGATCTCTTTCTCTTTTTCCTTCACGATATCGTCTATCTGCTTGGTAAATTCGTTGGTTAATTTCTGTACCTCTTCTTCCAGATCTTTGTAATCGTCTTCCGTAATCTCGCTCGCCTTTTTGGCCTTCTTGAACGTATCGTTGGCATCGCGGCGAATGGAGCGAATCGCCACCTTGGCCTCCTCGCCTTTCTTGTGGATGGTTTTGGCGAGCTCCTTACGGCGCTCTTCCGTCAGCTCGGGGATCACCAGGCGGATTACCTTGCCGTCATTGGTGGGGTTAATCCCCAGGTCCGACTTCTGGATCGCTTTTTCCACCTCAGGAATCATCTTCACGTCCCAAAGGGAGATCACAAGCAGGCGCGGTTCAGGCGCCGAAATATTTCCAATCTGGTTGAGCGGCGTGGGAACTCCGTAATAGTCCACCATAATGCCGTCAAGTAACTGGGGGTTGGCCCGTCCGGCCCGGATATGCGTCAGTTCCTTTCTGAAAACGGCGATCGTTTTCTCCATTTTCGTTCTGGCCGTATTCAGCGTATCGTTAACTTGCATACTCTTGACCTCCTATTTGATTTCGCCTTAAAGCGTTTTGTCACGGCGCGGAGTTGATCCGCGTCCCAATGTTCTCTCCCATCACCACGCGTTTGATGCCGTTCGGCACGTCCAGTCCGAAGCACACGATCGGAATATTGTTGTCCATGCACAGCGATACCGCCGTGGTATCCATGACAGTCAGTTTCTGGTTGATCACGTCGATATAGCTGATAAAATCGTACATCTTGGCGTTCGGGTTTATCTTGGGGTCGCTGTCGTACACGCCTCTCACGTTTTTGGCGAGCAGTATCAGTTCCGCCTCGATCTCAGCCGCCCGCAGCGCCGCCGCAGTGTCCGTCGAGAAATACGGGTTACCGGTGCCGCAGGCGAATATCACCACTCGCCCTTTTTCCAGGTGCCGCATCGCCCGCCGCCGGATGTACGGCTCGGCGATCTGCCGCATCTCGATAGCGGTCAAAACCCGCGTCTGCATGCCCTTGTTCTCCAGCGCATCCTGCATCGCGAGGGCGTTGATCACAGTGGCCAGCATTCCCATATGGTCCGCCGTGGTACGGTCCATGCCTATGCCCCTGCGGCCGCGCCAGATGTTGCCGCCGCCCACGATGATGCCGATCTCCACGCCCAGCTTTGCCACCTCGATCACCTGGTCGGCCACGCTGCCAATCACATCGAAATCAAAACCCAAGCCGACATCGCCCGCCAGGGCTTCGCCGCTGATCTTCAGAATAATTCTTTTATATTTCGGCACACCGTTCGACATAACATGCTTCCTTTCTATATAATAGATAGCCCAAAATAGCCCAAACGCCTGCTTAACCGGCCTTTTGCAGAAAAGGGGAGAGCTATCCTAAGGCTCTCCCTCCCGTTGTCTCATCTATTTGGAAGCCTGTTTCATAACCTCTTCCGCAAAATTGTCTTTCCTCTTTTCCAGCCCTTCGCCCATCTCATAGCGGACAAAACGCCGGATGGATATCTTCTCGCCAATTTCCGCGATTTTCTCGTTGACCAGGTCTCTGATGGATTTCTCCGGCTCCTTCACAAAAGCCTGCTCCAGGAGGCAGAATTCCTTGTAATACTTCTGAATCCTTCCCTCAACCATCTTGTCGACGATCTTTTCGGGTTTGCCTTCATTCAGCGCCTGAGCGCGGAGTATCTCTTTTTCTTTCGCCAGCACGTCCGCAGGAACATCCGCGGGATCCAGATACAGCGGATTGGCCGCCGCTATTTGCATCGCAATATCCTTCACAAGCTGTTTGAAAACCGGGGTCTTGGCCACGAAGTCGGTCTCGCAGTTCACTTCCACCAGTACGCCGATCTTGCCGCCCATATGGATATAGCTGTCCACAACACCCTCCGCCGCAATGCGGCCAGCCTTCTTGGCTGCAGAAGCGAGGCCCTTTTCACGGAGTATCTTGATGGCTTTTTCCATATCGCCGTTCGCCTCAGTAAGCGCGTTCTTGCAGTCCATCATGCCCGCGCCTGTCTTTTCGCGGAGCAGTTTCACATCACTTGCCGAAATCATATCCTTACCCTCTCCTTGTACACTTTTTTACCGTTAATCTTCCTGTTCCTCGGATTCTTCGCCGCTCTCTTCGGTCTCCTTATAATCCTCGGGGGCCGCTTCTTCCCGCGGTTCGGCAGCCGGCACATCCGTCAACTGCTCGCCCTGCTTGGCTTCCAGCACCGCGTCGGCGATCTTGGACGTGAGCAGCTTGACGGCGCGGATGGCGTCGTCATTGCCCGGAATTACGTAATCGATCTCGTCCGGGTCGCAGTTGGTGTCCACAATGCCCACTATCGGGATGTTCAGCGCGCGCGCCTCGGCGATTGCGATGCGCTCCTTGCGCGGGTCTACAACGAATATGATACCCGGCAGCTCCTTCATGTTCCGGATGCCGCCCAGGTTTTTCTGCAGCTTCTGATACTCGTGGCGCAGCTTGATAACTTCCTTCTTTGGCAACAGGTTAAACTCGCCGGACTCCTCCATCTTCTCAATGCGCTCCATGCGGCGGATACGGCTGCGGATGGTCTTGAAGTTGGTCAGCATGCCGCCCAGCCAACGATGGCTGACGTAAAACATGCCGCAGCGCTGAGCTTCCTGTTCCACCGTTTCCTGCGCCTGCTTCTTGGTGCCCACAAACAGCACCGTCTTCCCTTCCATCACCGCGTCGCGCACGAAGAAATACGCCTGCTCCACCATCTTCACCGTCTTCTGCAGATCGATGATGTAGATGCCATTGCGCTCCGTGAAGATATATTTCTTCATCTTGGGGTTCCAGCGACGTGTTTGGTGCCCGAAATGAACACCCGCTTCCAACAGCTGCTTCATTGAAATGACTGACATATTTTCCTCCTCGTTATTTTCCTCCCACCGCTTCATCTTTTATGCATAACCCGCTTTACGGGCACGAATGCAAAAATCCGCGACGGTGTGACATACATTCAGGATTATAGCATAGGGTTTTCCGGGACGCAATCATGAATATTCGCGTTTTCGATCCATTTAGGCATCTTTCCCGAGTGCCATAATATCATGTTTTTGTGATGATAATGCCCTCCACCACATCGGCCACGTCCTCGCAGTCGTCCAGCGCCCCTTCCAGCTCTTTTAATATCTCTTTCATCTTGATGAGCTCGATCGGGTCTGTCTCGGTAGCAAACAGTTCGTACATCGCGTCTTTATAGCACCTGTCGCCCAGCTCTTCCACGTGATTGATCTCCACCACGTATCCGCTCAGCTTGTTGTGCTTCTTGTGGTTCTTAATCTCAGACATCACCTTCACCAGCAACTCGCAGGCCGTCACCACATACCCGGCCATCTGCAGCATTGGCGGTGTCACCCGCGTCACATGCATCATCCATATCTTGTTGGATGCCGATTCAATGCTATCGGTGATATCATCCGTCTCTCTGGCTATCTTGTATATGTCGTCCCGGTCGATGGGCGTGATAAAAGCGGTGTTGAGCTGTTCCATCAGGACGTGCATGTGATTGTCCGCCGCCTGCTCCACCCGCTTGATTTCCATCATACCCTCTTCGGTAAAGCGGCCTTCCTTAAACATCTGCTCCAGCAAGCGCGCTGCCTTCAGGCTATACTCAACGCCCTTCACAAACATCTCGAAATAGTCCATCTCTTTTTTCAGAGCCACGGTATTGTCCTCCGTTAAAATATTGCGTGTAGTAACAGGGCCATCAGGTATCCGATCAGCCCGCATGCCGGGAACGTCAGCACCCAGGCCAGCAGCATCTCCTTGACAATGCCCCAGTTCACGTTGGACAGCCGTCTCGCGGCCGCCGCGCCCATCAGCGCCGTCCCTTTGGTGTTTGTAGTGCTTAAAGGGATGCCCAGCAGCGTGGAACCGATCATACAGGCCGACGCCGCCACCTCAGCCGAGAACCCCTGATACTTTTCTATCTTGACCATGTCCATCCCCATGGTCTTGATGATACGGTAGCCGCCGATCGATGTACCGAAGGCCATCAGCACCGAACAGCCAATCATAATCCATGTGGGTATCGTAAACGTACCGGTATTCGGAAGCACGCCGCCCATCGTCAGCGCAAAGGCCAGAACGCCTATGAACTTCTGCCCGTCCTGCGCGCCGTGGCTGAACGCCATCGCAGAGGCCGATACGACCTGCCCGTAGGAAAAAAACTTGTTGGCGCGCCGCCGGTTCATGCGGCCAAACGCTTTGGAAACCCCCAGCGTCACCAGCCAGCCTGACGCAAACCCCAGCACCGACGATACGCCCAGGCCGATCAGCACTTTCTGCCAGGCTTCCCAGCTGACGGACGACAGGCCCCCGCCGGCCAGCGCAGCCCCCGTCAGCCCCGCGACCAGCGCGTGACTCTCGCTTGTGGGAATACCGAACCGCCATGCCCCCAGCGCCCATGCTACGATGGCGATCTGCGCGGCTGCCAACGTGACGAGTATGTCGTTACCAGGCTGCGGGTTCTGTATGATACCGCTGATCGTCTCCGCCACAGCCGATCCCATCAGCAGCACGCCGAGCAGGTTGAATATAGCAGCTAATCCCACGGCTGCCCGCGGGGACAGCACGCGCGTCGACACCACTGTGGTGATAGCATTGGGCGCATCCGTCCACCCGTTTACGAATATCGACGCACATACCAGCACAATGACAATGATCAGGCCAATCCCCATTACATCTCCCCTTGCGCCAGGCCGGCCAGGCCGGGCGCTTATCCAAAAATACCGGCATCCAGCTGTGCCTTTGCCGGAAAAAATCCCACACCAAAATAACACACGGCACCGCCTGTGTCAATAAAACCAGAAGCCGCGCACTGGCCTGCCGTGCTCAGCGGCTATTCTGAAGCGCTGTTTTCTTTGGTTTTTTTGATGCGCTTGAGCGATATGACCTCATCAAATACCACCAGGAGGCTGCCCACGATGAGTATCATATAGTAGGTAAGAAAACGCCACACCAGCATCGCCACCCCTGTGGCCGCGCCGAAAAATGGGCCGAAGAAAAGCAGAAACCCGCCCTCAGACGCGCCCGCCGCGCCGGGCAGCGGAATAAACGAAACCGCCAGAAACAGCATGGCTTCCATTGCAAAGATGTCGAGGACGTTATTGGCCGAATATCCAAACGAGAGGTAAATGAGATACGGTATCACGAACAGAAAAGAAAGATTCAGCACCGATATGATATAGGAACCCAAGGCGCGCAGCTTGTGCTTGGATATATAGGCTGCCGCCATATGGTAATCGTCGATCGTATGCCTGAGGTTCTCGACCGTCTGATCCTTTTTCTTTACTATCCGAAGCTTGCTGAGCAGCGAGATCAAACCGCAGCCGATTTTAAGCACCAACTTTTTGTTCACGATGGAAAGTATGATAACCACAACCGCCGCCAGGTTGATAACAAAGCCCAGCACCGCCAGCCAGAACGCCTCGTTGTGATACGTGTAAAAATAGCTCCCGCGCAAACACATACCGGCAATATACAGTGAGCACAGCGATAGCTCGTAAATAACAAATTTGATGCTGACGATACTGGTGGCGGTGCCCACGGGTATGCCGTCGCGCCGCATATAGACTACCTGCATCGGCTGGCCGCCGGTGGAAGACGGCGTCAGCGCGCAATAATAAAGGCCGATCAGCCCCACCTTGAGGGATTGGCCAAACGAAACTCTTTGGTACATGTAATGGGTGATGTCGTGAAGCAGCAGAGCGTCCGCCAGCCAATAGAGCAGCAGAGCGGCCAAGCAGCCGAACAGCCACCAGAT
>JBMNOT010000217.1:0-3404 GCA_050943225.1 Christensenellales bacterium
CACCAAGCTGAAGAACATCATGCAGGGAAACATGTTGGAGCGGACGTTCAGCCCGACTGAAAAATTTCCCAAGGCGCATGTGGAGACCAAAACGATGGAATACCTCTACAACGATGGGGAGATCTTCTATTTCATGGATCAGGAGACATACGAGCAGATTCCGCTCAACCATTCTCAGGTGGAGGATGCACTCAACTATGTCAAGGAGAACATGCCGGTCACGATTAAGTTCTTCAAAGGCCAGGCTTTCTCTGTAGAGCCGCCGAACTTTGTGGAGCTGGTCGTCACCGAAACGGAGCCGGGCTTTAAGGGCGACACCGCGACTGCGGGCAGCAAACCGGCGATTTTGGAGACGGGCGCGAAGATCATGGTGCCGCTGTTCGTCAACCAGGGCGACAAGATTCGCGTGGATACCAGAACCGGCGAATACATGGAGCGCGTGTAAGGCTGAAATGTATGATGAAAGGCTCGGAGAAATTCCGAGCCATATTATATTACATATTGTTCCGGTATTTTGACTGGCCATGAATAAAGATAGGGAAATGCGCAGCATTTCCCGTGCCTTTCTCTTCCTTTCTTCAAGAAAGGGGAGGAGTGCGAGGGGCAGAGACCCGCAAATTCATCGCTCCTATTTCATTAGCTTGCAGATATCGTTGCTGAAAGACAGCGGGTCTTCCACCGGCAGCCCTTCCATCAGCAGCGCCTGGTTATACAGCAGCTGCGTGTAGAGCTTAAACTTGTCGGGGTCGCTTTCATGCGCCGCTTTAAGCGCTGCAAACACCTCGTGATTTCCGTTCAGCTCCAGTATCTTCTGCGCGGTGATGCCGTAGCCGCTGGGCATATTCTTTAATACCTTTTCCATCTCAATGGATACGCCGCCCTCGCTGGTGAGGCACACCGGGTGGGTTTTGAGACGTTTGGAGAGGCGGATGTCCTTGACCTTGTCGCCCAGCACCTCTTTCATGCAGTCGAATAACGCCTTGTGGGCGTCTTTATCCGCTTCGTCCGTCTTCTGTTCAGGCTCGTCCAACTCGAAATCGCTCGCGGACACCGACTTGAAGCTTTTCCCTTTGTAATCCATCAGCATCTGGATGGCGAACTCGTCCACGTCTTCAGTGAAGTAGAGGATTTCGTAGCCCTTGTCCAGCACCAGTTCCGTCTGCGGCATCTTGTCTATGTGCTCGATGGATTCGCCCGCGGCGTAGTAGATGGCTTTCTGGCCTTCCTTCATGCGGGACACGTATTCGTCCAGCGTGACCATCTTCTTCTCGGACGACGAGTAGAACATCAAAAGGTCCACGAGGTCTTCCTTGTGCATGCCAAAATCGTTGTAGATGCCGAACTTGAGATGCCGCCCGAACGACTTATAGAAAAGCTCGTACTTTTCGCGGTCGTTCTTCAGCATGTTCCCCAGCTCGGATTTGATTTTGTTCTTGATGTTCTTCGCGATGATCTTGAGCTGCCGGTCGTGCTGCAGCATCTCGCGCGAGATGTTGAGGGACAGGTCGTCCGACTCCGCGACGCCGCGCACAAAGCTGAAGCAGTCGGGCAGCAGGTCGGGGCATTTGTTCATGATAAGCACGCCGTTGGCATATAGCTCCAGCCCTTTCTCGAAATCCTTGGTGTAAAAGTCGAACGGCGGCTTCTCCGGGATGTACAGTATCGCGTTGTAGCGCACCGTGCCTTCCGTTTTGATATGGATATGGCGCAGCGGCTTGTCGAAACCGAAATGCTTCTCAGCGTAGAACCGCTGGTAATCCTCGTCTTTAAGCTCCGACTTGTTCTTGCGCCAGATGGGCACCATGCTGTTGAGCGTCTCCACTTCGGTGACGGTTTCGAATTCGTCCTTCTTGCCTTCCACCGGCCGGGAGCGCGTCACTTCCATCTTGATGGGGTAGCGGATGAAATCGGAATACTTCTTCACCAGGCTGCGCAGCCGGTATTCGTCGAGAAATTCGCTGTATTTCTCGTCCTCGGTGTCCTCTTTCAGGCGCAGTATGACCTCGGTGCCCACAGTGTCTTTTTCGCACGGTTCGATGGTATAGCCTGATACGCCCTCGGATTCCCATTTGTACGCCTCGGCGCTGCCCAGCGCGCGGGAAATCACTGTCACCTTATCGGCCACCATGAACGCGGAGTAAAAGCCCACGCCGAACTGGCCGATGATATCGTAATCCTCCTGTAGCTCAACCTGTTTTTTGAAAGCGAGCGAGCCGCTTTTGGCGATGGTGCCGAGGTTGTCTTCCAATTCCTCCTTCGTCATGCCGATGCCGGTATCCACAACGCGCAGCGTGCGGTTTTTCTTGTCCGGGAACAGCTGGATATAATAGTCGGCGCTGTTGAAGCTGATGGAATCGTCCGTCAGCGCCTTGTAATAGATTTTGTCGATAGCGTCGCTGGCGTTGGATATCAGCTCTCGCAGGAATATCTCCTTGTGCGTGTAGACGGAGTTGATCATCAGGTTCAAGAGCTGCTTTGATTCTGCTTTAAACTGCTTTTTTGCCATGCATATGCCCCCTTAATTAGCTTATCAGCACTCTAATGTATCGAGTGCTAATGTATAGTGTATCATTTTTTGGGTCCTTGTCAATAATCGACGACGGCCGGGCTTTTTGATAACCTGGCTTCTGATTGCCGGAAAAACCTGATATAATGGTAATATGTTTCAAGCCGTGAATGCCGAAACCAAAAAACCGGTGCGCGATGAAGGCATGCGTATCATCACATACTGCCTTGTAGGCAACATCGCGCTGCTGCTGCTCAAGGGCGCGGTGGGCCTTATCATGGGCAGCGAAGCGCTGAAAGCGGATGCGGTGAACTCCGCGGGCGATTCCCTGGCGGCGGTGGTGGTGATGCTGGGGCTGCGCTATTCGCTAAAGCCGCACGACGAAGGGCATCATTACGGCCACGGGAAGATGGAGGCGCTGGTGTCGTTCATCGTGGGGCTGATGGTTCTGGCAGGCACGGTATTCGTGATACGCGACGCGGTGGGCGCGGCGATCAGCGGGGAGGCAGCGCCACCCAGCCCGTGGGCATTGGGTGCGGCGCTGGTATCGGTGGCCGTCAAAGCGGTGATGTTCATCGTGACGTTCCGGGCAGCAAAACGCCTCAATTCCATTGCGGTGATGACCAACGCCATGGACCACCGCAACGACATATTCGCGACAACGGGCGCGGCTCTTGCCATCGGCGTTTCCATGCTGGGCGAACATTTCGGAGTCGAGCCGCTGGTGCGGTACGCCGAGCCCGTTATCGCGCTGGTGATCAGCGGCTTTATCGTGAAAACGGCGGTGGGCATACTCAAGGTATCCAGCGCGATGTTGCTGGATGCCGCGCCGGACGACGAGACCATGGCCGGCCTGCGCGACGCTGTTTTGAAAACCTCCGGCGTTGAGCATATTACC
>JBMNOT010000218.1:0-3371 GCA_050943225.1 Christensenellales bacterium
GCAAGGTGTGGGCTGCGCGAAATGGGGATCCCCGAAAAGACGTAGGCTTTTTGGGGTCAATCAGAGCCCGTCTTGCCCACGCAATTACATTTAGGACTGTCTAGACAGCTTGGCCGATCATTTAAGACCGGCTTCATATAAGATTGTTATGCCAGCATGTAGTTCAGCGACCAGATGACGCTGTGCTTATCCTCCACCACGGCGTGCAGCGCGCCCCAGTCCGTCTTCTGCAGCTCATACCGGACGCCGCCGTCCTCCTTGAGCGCGTTATACATCCAGCTGAGCTCAGCCTCGGACTCCGCTTCAATCACCAGCACGACGCTGCCGTACACCATATCCCCGGCGTAGCTGAACTTGTCGTGGAAAAACAGCACCAAATCGGGCTTGATGTGCAGCTCGGCGTGCATGATTTCCCCGCTTGGCGTTTTCCTGAAGTTCTTCAGCTCCCCGCCGAACACCTTTTGGTAAAACTCCAGCTTCTTCGCGCAGTCGTCCAACATGATGTCGGGTGTGATCCTTTTCATATGAGGCTCCTTTCATGACGGTTTCAGATGCCTATTTTGCGCAGAAGCCCGCATAATATGCGTCACACCCGAAAAGCTGCGATATTGAAAGTCTCTACTCCCAGAATCCTATCTGCCCCGGCGTTTTTGGGACACGCCGCTCGGTCACTTTGTCCTTCTCATTCAGGCGGCTGCACAGCAGCGGCGCCGATACGTCATACGCGCGCCTGCGCTCCGCAACCGCGCGGGCGCTGCGGTTGGCGTAGCAGTAGCGGCAGCCGTTCGGGCAGGTGTCGTACGCGCCGATATCCACGCTGGCGGCGCAATTGCAGGCAGGGCGCTGGTTTTTGTCCTTGGGCACTATGATGGGCCGACCGGCGATGCGGCTTAAAAGCCGGTCGTCCACGCAGCGGGCGCGGCCGATGCCGAGGTCTGAGAGGTCCGCAGGCTCGGCGCAGGCGTCCACCATAAAGCCGTACGAGAAAGCTATTCCCGCCAGCTTTTCCGCAACGCGCCGAAACTGCTCGTCCGAAACGGGAATGAAGCCCAGCGTTCTCGAAGCGGCGGAGATCTTGGGATAAAAATCAAGGAAGCTGATGATGCACCTTTCGGCATACCCGGCAATACTTTTGGCGATATGCTCAAAGCCGCGCAGGTGATGGTCAACGGTGTACGCCGGAGAGAGCAGCACCGGGTCGTAGCGCCACACCACGCGCTGTTTGCCGACGGCGTCGCTCAGCGCCCGGAACGTATCGATGCGTGCTGCCAAATCGGGCACGCCCGGCTCAATGTCCTCGCCGTAGGCGTTCAGCGTGAACTGGAAGTAATGAGCGTATGGTTTCAGGCTCTCCAGCCTGCCGAGCAGGGGCGCGGGGTTTTTGGTCCACAGCACGATGCCCTCCACCGCTTCGGGCATAAGATTCACGCGGCTCACCTGGCGCGGGTTTACAGGATTGCGCACCAGGGCATACCCCTCCTTAAGCCGCTTAAAAAACCAGTCGGCGTAATGCGCAGGTATGTCCGTTCTCCGGCTGGCGCTGATGATCATAGCGTTTCCCCTTTTCGCCGTCCCTTCGCACCCATTATACCACCCGCCCCCCGCCGCCGTCATACCTCCGTCCGGTCAGTATGCGCGCTGCAAAGTCAATTTCTTTTATCCTCTGGTTCGGCGGGTCCGTCTGTGATACAATTTGATTATTACTTAAATATATAAGGGGTGTATTATGTCATCTTATTATCCAGCGGTTTTTGCAGGCGTTTACGCAGTCATCGTTGTCATCGTGCTCGGCCTGCAGGTCGGCCTGTCGTTCATCGGCGCCAGCATGGCAAAAAGGAAAGGCTACAGCTTCGGCGGTTTCTGGTGCCTGGGTTTCTTCTCTTCGTTCCTCATCGGCATCATCGCCGCAGCTATTGTGCCGGACCTGAACCTTTATGTCAGAAAGGATGAGCTTTACGCCTACGCGGCGGTGCCGCCCGTGCCGGCCGCGCGCCCGTGCCCTGCCTGCGGCAAACCGGTGGCCGTCGGCGACCTGTTCTGCTCAGCGTGCGGCAGCAAAATGCCGTAATGCATGAAGCGACGTCCGGCTCATACGTCATAGATTCATCAGCCCCGCTGCCGCATATGGCAGCGGGGTTTTATGATGACCGTCCGATAATCCGGTATGATGAATATGTAGATGCTATTGCCATCCACAGTGATATTTGTCGTTATTAATAGCCCGTATATCGTTACTTTCCCCCCTGTAACGCTTTGCAAGGAGTGATACGGCTTGGAGCAGTTCTCTGATAATGCAGATATACCCGCGTCTTTTCAGACGGTATTCGGCAACGAGGCCGCGCTGTTTCAGGTCGCGGAGCTGTTTCCCATACCGATTCAGATATTCACGCCGGACGGTATGACGGCCTTTGCCAACCGTGCCCTGCTGGAGATGTGGAATATCTCCGATGCGTCCCAGATTGTGGGCCGGTACAACCTCATTCAAGACCCCGTCGTCAACGAAGAGCTCAGGCTCCGTGAATACGTGCAGAGAGTTTTCAGGGGCGAGGTCGTGCGCGTGCGGGACGCCAAGCTGCCGCTGAAAGCGTTTTCCGAATGGTACCGGCCCCGGCGCCCCGACTACGCGGTCAAGTCCATGTACCTGGATATACTCAACTTCCCCATATTCGATGAAAACCGCAGCATGACGCATGTCGTCAGCGTGTTTATTCCCACCAAAGTCTATACGGGCCAGCCGGGTGTGGCGAAGGCCAGGGAATACATCGAAACGCACTGGCTGGAGGCGTTTGATATGGACAAAGTGGCGCAGTCCGTTCACCTGGAGGCGTTTGATATGGACAAAGTGGCGCAGTCCGTTCACCTCAGCCGCTACCATCTCGCGCGCCTGTTCAAGAAGCAGACCGGCATGACGCCGTACGGCTACTATCAGCACGTCAAAATTCAAAAGATCAGGGAGGCGCTGCGCGACACCAGTATCACCGTCGCCCAGGCTTTTGCATCCTGCGGCGTGGCATACAGCGGCAACTACGCCCGCCTCTTTCGTGAAAAGACCGGCATGACGCCCACACAGTATCGGAAATCCTTTGAATAGCCCGCCCCGGCAGCATCTCCCCCGCCGCCTCGGGTTTTTTCATGTGCGCATTATTTGTACTAAAGTCAGCTGCTTCCCGGCGGATATCCCGCTAGCCGGTTTGATAAGGTATCATAAATTGCGCAAATTCAGAAAAGCGGGCAAGTTGTAAAATGAATTGCCAAAAATAAAAGGTACTGTTAAGAAAATTTCGCAAATTTGATTGCCGCCTGGTGGCCCGCAGCTAGCTGATAGCTGAACCGGCTTCTTCTTTCAGCATCTCGTCCAGGTGTGTCATGTT
>JBMNOT010000219.1:0-3370 GCA_050943225.1 Christensenellales bacterium
CCACGAGCTGTTTGAGCTGCGGCAGAGCGCTGCCGGAAAGCAGCTCTTCCAGCGGGAAGGAGACAGGCTCTTCCGGCTCAAAGCGGTTGAGCGGGCAAGCTGTCTGGCATTTTTCGCAGCCCAAGAGCTGGTAAACGTCCCCGCGGAGCGGCTCGGGCACCAAACCGCTTAAGTGGCGGCGCAGGCAGTGGTCTATCCTTCCCACGGCGCCCGACGGGCAGGACTTCGCGCACCGGCCGCAGTGGAGGCAGCCGCCGCCCTGTTCCGGCTCGTCCGGGGAGAATGGGGCGTCCGTGAGCAGCGTCTGGATGCAGACCAGCGAGCCGAATTTGGGGTGGAAGTAGAACCCGTTGTCCCCGATAAAGCCGCCGGTGCGCAGCGCCGCTGCTTTGGCCGGCAGCGACGTCGCGTGGAGCGCCTGAACGCCGCGGCTGCGGAGAAACTCAGTGAGCGTGCGCGCGGCAGTGTAGGCACGATGCGAGGCCGGGTAATACGGCGATACGGCCATATGGCCCCGGGGCGCAGGTTTGACGGGCTGGTAGGCGGCAAACAGCACGATCAGGCTGCGTGCGCCCGGCATGACGTCCTGAAGCGCCACGGACTTTCCGCCGGCGTGCGACAGCGTGCCTTCGGCGCTGGTGAAGCGTATGTCCGACAGCCCGAGCGAAAGGGCCTCGTGGATGACCTGCTGTTTAAGCTCTTCCATGTGAGGCATTATGGCATAAACAGCGGAAAATAACAACAAATTGTTGCACCGGAAGGGGCGCTGGTATATAATTGGCCTGTCCACGTCGTATTATATTGAACAGGGGATAACCGTGATGAGAAGAGCAAGCAGATTACTGGCGGTGGCTGTGGCGCTGGTGATGGCCATAGCGCTGGGCGCGTGCACCGGGTCGGAGCCTATCCAGACGGGTATCGGCAGCTTTACATATGAACAGAAGTTTATGCCTGAGATCGAGGATTTGAAGGCGGGCGAGGGCAACACGCTGCTGGTTATTTATCTGACGCCGGCTGCGGGTACCCCGGTGGATCTCGATGCGGCAAGAGAGTATTTCTACAGCGGCACCAAGGTGGAACTGGCGGGTGAGACGTATGATTTCAAGGCGCTGGTGTATGAAAAGGTGGACGGCAGCTATATCCGCTACGGCCTGATATTTGAGGTGAAGGACAACGGATACAGCGAGGAAGCCGAGCAGCCGCAGGTAAAGCTGATACTGCCCCAGGCAGCCGGCAATGCCGCGTCTTGAGGGATATGGGCTGATTTTTGGGAACAATGACGAAAAAAAGGAAAGTGTCGGCTGTGCACTGTTTCTTTTTTTATATCTTAGGCGGTATCCGCTGAGGCCGTGGCTTCAGGCGGTGAAAAGGATTTGCATTTATGGAAGGGCTGTGTTATACTCACAACTGAAAAACCCCTTATCAAGAGCGGTGGAGGGACGGGCCCTGTGAAACCCGGCAACCGGACGATGAGTCGAGGTGCCAATTCCCGATAGATGAGGTTGAAAGATGATATATTCCAGCCTCGCTAATAGCGGGGTTTTTTAATGAAGTGCATGAGGTGAAGGAATTGAGAAGGCTATTCACATCCGAGTCGGTGACAGAAGGGCATCCCGACAAGATCTGCGACCAGATCAGCGACGCGGTGCTGGACGCGATTCTGGCGCAGGATCCCAAGGCGCATGTGGCGTGCGAGACGGCGGTGAACACGGGGCTGGTGCTGGTGATGGGCGAGATCACCACGGAGTGCTACGTGGACATACCCAACATCGTGCGCGATACCATCCGCGATATCGGGTTTACGCGCGCAAAGTTCGGCTTTGACGCGGATACCTGTGGCGTGATCACCAGTATCAACGAACAGTCGCCGGATATCGCGATGGGTGTGAACCGCGGAGACCAGGGCGCGGGCGACCAGGGCATGATGTTCGGCTTTGCCTGCCGCGAGACGGAAGAGCTGATGCCGCTGCCCATCACGCTGGCGCACCGGCTGACCCGGCAGCTGGCCGCGGTACGCAAGGACGGCACGCTTCAGTATCTGAGGCCCGACGGCAAGGCGCAGGTGACGGTGGAATACGAGGGCAGCGTGCCGGTGCGCGTGGACACCGTGGTGGTGTCCGCTCAGCACGCCGAGGACGTGACGCAGGAGCAGATCCGCGAGGACATCATCGAGCGGGTGATAAAGCCGGTGATACCGGCGGAGATGCTGGACAGGGACACCAAATATTTCGTGAACCCGACAGGGCGGTTTGTGCTCGGCGGTCCGGCGGCGGATTCCGGGCTGACGGGGCGCAAAATCATCGTGGATACTTACGGCGGCTATGCGCGGCACGGCGGCGGCGCATTTTCCGGCAAGGACCCCAGCAAGGTGGACCGCAGCGCGGCTTACGCTGTGCGGCACATCGCCAAGAACGTGGTGGCGGCGGGGCTGGCCGAGCGCTGCGAGATCGAGGTGGCTTACGCCATCGGCATGTCGCGGCCGGTATCGGTATATGTGGATACGTTCGGCACCGGCGTGGCATCGGACGACAAGCTGGCCAAGCGCATACTGGAGGTGTTTGACCTTCGGCCTGCGGCCATCATCGAGCGTTTGGGGCTATGCGCGCCCATCTATTTGCAGACGGCGTCGTACGGGCACTTCGGGCGGCCCGACCTCGACCTGCCGTGGGAGCGGCTGGATATGGTGGACAAGCTGGCCTGACACATTTTTCAGCCATAACGGAACAAAGAGCGGTTACGATACCGCTCTTTGTTTTTTCGGGAATATGATTTGCTTGCGTTACATGAACAGGTCGATCAGCAGGCCGCGGATGTCGTCCACCATCTGCAGTATGCGCAGGTTGTCCTGCTGCTCGGAGAGTATTTCGCGCGTCAGCTCTTCCAGATTCTCGTTGATGGTGCGGATCACGAAGTTCACTTTGTGCCGGCCCTTGGCGTCGAACACTTCGCTCTTGTAACCCGCAAACGCATTGCTGGCTGTTTCACCGATGAGCTCGCTGATCAGCGACCGGTATTCCACCAGCGCTTTTAAGTCCGCGCGCTGCTTGATGCGCTCGCCCTGTTTGCGTATCCGTTCCTGAAGGTCTGCGACATACGCCGTGAACTGCGCCTCGCTTAAGGTAGTGAGGTGGCGCGCGAAAGACAGCCCGGAGCCGCCTACCTCCGGCTTTTCCCTGACCGCTGTGATGCCGCTATTGTCCAACGGTACGTGGTGGATATCCTGGACCTTCATCTCACCAACTCCAGTTTAGTTGTTGGCGTCTATAAAATACGCATTGTCCTGGTTCATCGGCCGGGTGTAGGCACCCACGCCCTTTTTCGTCTGGTTCAGGCGGCGTATCTGGGCCCGGTAGGAGTCCAGCTTCTGCAT
>JBMNOT010000220.1:0-3307 GCA_050943225.1 Christensenellales bacterium
CC
Source organism: Christensenellales bacterium (assembly GCA_050943225.1). Taxonomy (GTDB): domain Bacteria; phylum Bacillota; class Clostridia; order Christensenellales; family SZUA-584; genus SZUA-584. Next base: position 3 of record JBMNOT010000220.1, read on the forward strand.
ATAGCTCTTTTCCGCCTTTTCCGTTACTATGGCAACATTCTACACCCGGTATTGGCCTATTTTACGGACTTGTCATTGATGATTCATCCTAATAGCCATAAATATAAATAATAATGCTGCTGCCGCCAGAATAAAACAAGCCGCTAAAGAGCAGACAAGTATAACTCTATTCTTAAAATTCTTCATTATTACTCTTCTTTCTCGTCTGATTGCACAAGAAATAAAATGCCATTTCCGCCTTGCCCTATTTGGTCAATTGCTTTATACCTATCAAATGCAGTAATTAATTCTGTGTTTCTTGATAACGTAGTTCCCTCCATATGGGTTTATTTAAACATTATACCATAACACGGAAAATCCCGTAATCGCATACAATATACCAACCCATACGGGAGATAATATGTATGTATACGCAAAATAGGCTAACCCGGGCGGCGAACTGCGTCACGCCCCGGCAGCTTCAGGTGATGAACACGCTCCGGCGGCTCTGGATGGAGCATGGGCTGTGGACAAGGTCTTTCATCGTCAGTACGGCGTTTTCCAATGCGGACATAAACGATGTGACAAGGCGGCTGTTGCGCAACCCGGCCGACTTCGCGGCGGTACTTATCCCCTTCTACGGAGCGCAGGCAGCCCGGGCGTTCGAGAACCTGCTCATGGCGCACCTTCAGATCGCGGCGTAGCTGGTGAACGCGGCCAAGGCCAAAGACTCCGCAGTCGCCCAGCAGGCGCGCCAGCAGTGGTATGCCAACGCCGCCAGCATTGCCGCATTCCTCGCGCGCGCCAATCCGTACTGGAATCAGGCGGAATGGCAGGCGATGCTTTTCGAACACCTGAGGATGACGGAAAACGAAGCGGTGCAGCAGCTGAACGGAAGATTCTCCGACAGCATCGCCCAGTACGACGCAATACAAAACCAGGCGCTGGAGATGGCCGACGTGATGGCGCAGGGCATCATACAGCAGTTTAGGCTGTAGCTTTGCGCCAAGCGGCAGCTCGCCATCAGGGTAATAACAGGTGAAACATGAAAAAGCGCTGTTTGCTGACGGCGCTTTTTTCGCGCTGTCCCGCAGCCTTTCCCCCGCGCATAAACACATTTATTCCCCCGGGAATATGATGAAACAAAACAATCAGGGACTTCGGCCGGAGTGATTCGATATGACCTTTACGAATTCATCCCGCATATCAAGAGGTTCCGGTCTGTTATGAATGCATTAATGGTTATAATGTTTGCCGCCACCCACGTCGTGTGAGAAAGGCACGCGCATGGACTACCAGAAACGCCTGTCGCAGATACATAGCAAGGCCTATAAGCTGCGGTTCGACGACAGCGCCAGAATCGTGCTGATGAGCGACTGCCACCGGGGCGACGGCGGCCTTGCGGACACGTTTTTCCGCAACCGGAACATATACCTCGCGGCGCTCCAGCATTACTATACGGAAAAGTTCACCTGTATCGAGCTGGGAGACGGCGACGAGCTGTGGGAAAACCGGCATTTTTCCGACATCGTGGAGGCGCATGCCGACGTGTTCGACCTGCTGGCGAGGTTCCACGCCGAGAAGCGGCTTTACATGCTGTTCGGCAACCACGACATCGTCAAGGCGAACCCGGCGTTCGCGCGCCAATCTCTGGGCCCTCGTCTGGATGCCCGACAGTACCGGCTCGCCGTGCTGTTCAGCCGCATGCCGGTGTATGAAGCCATCCGGCTGGTTTACGCGCCCAGCGGCGGCGAGATATTTCTGGTGCACGGCCACCAGGTGGACTTCTGCAACAGCACGATGTGGCGGCTGGCGCGCTTTCTGGTGCGGTACGTGTGGCGCCCGCTGGAGAGCCGCGGCGTCAAAGACCCGACCAGCGCCGCCAAGAACTACACCAGGCGGAAAAAGACTGAGGAACGGCTTATCGAATGGGTGTCTGAAAACCGCCGCATGCTGGTGTCTGGCCACACGCACCGGCCCACCTTCCCGGCAGCCGGCGAGCCGCCCTACTTCAACGACGGCAGCTGCGTCCATCCCGGCTGCATCACCGCCGTCGAGCTAGCGGACGGCAGCATCGCGCTGGTCAAGTGGTGCGTCAAGATGCGCGCGGACGGCACGCTGTACGTGGGCCGCGACGTCATCGCGGGCCCCGCGCCGCTGGTGGCCTATTTCGACATCCCCCGCTGACTGCCTGTTTACCGCCGGCAGCTGCGTATGTTATAGTCGCATCAGAAGCGGACAAGCCCGCTGAAAAGGAGGCGACGATATGGAAAGCCCCATCGATGCGTACATCGCGCAGTTTCCCCCGGGCGTTCAGGAGCGGCTGCAGGCGCTCCGCGCCGCCATCCGCGAAGCCGCGCCGGATGCCGCCGAGAAAATCAGCTACCGGATGCCCACGTTCTATCTGCACGGCAACCTTGTGCATTTCGCGGCGTTCAAAGGCCACATCAGCCTGTTCCCCGGCCCCTCCGGCGTCACAGCCTTCGCGCACCGGCTGGCGGATTACAAAACGTCCAAGGGTACGATACAGTTCCCTTACGACAAGCCGCTGCCGCTGGAGCTGGTCAGGGAGATCGCGCGCTACCGCGCGGACGAGAACCGCCGGGCCACCGAAGCCCGTAAGAAAAGGAAGAAATGATGGACAAAGACACCGCGAAAAAACTCGCGCAAACCCTCACCGCCGACGATGCCGGCATCATACCGTTCCTGCCCTACCTGTTGCAGGACCTTTGGGAGCTGGGCAGCTCGCCTGCGGAAATGCTCTCACTGCTTAGGCAGCATGTGACCGTCTCTCCCGGCGTCGCCGCGCTGGATTTGGGCTGCGGCAAGGGCGCGGTGTCCGTCGCGCTGGCGTCGGCACTGGGCATCCGCTGCAAAGGCGTCGACATCATGGCGGATTTCATCCGCACCGCAAAACAAAAAGCCGCGGAATGCGGCGTGAGCCATCTGTGCGATTTTGTCGCGGGCGATATCAAAAAAACGGTGCTAGCTGAGCGCGATTATGACCTCGTGATATACGGCGCTGTGGGCAATGTGCTGGGCACACCCGCGGAAATGTTTAACGCCCTGAAGTCCACCATCAGGCCGGGCGGGTATATACTGTTGGACGATGCATATTGCCCAAACGATGCCATGATGCCGCTTTCTGGCGAGTATCCTACTCTCGGGCAGTGGCGCGCGCTGATAGAGCAGGCGGGGCTCTCGCTCATCGCGCTGTCCGAAGCTGCCGAGCGCCCTGAGGACGACGAGCGGGATTTCGAGTGCATCCGCCGTCGGGCGCAGGAGTTGATTGAGGCTTACCAGCAGCACCGCGAGATGTTTGAACG
>JBMNOT010000221.1:0-3284 GCA_050943225.1 Christensenellales bacterium
CTGGTTGTTCTCCAATACTACACAGTCATAGGAATTTGGAAACAAGGCAAAATCAAGCGGGTTGGTAAGCCCTGCTGGAATTGACAGCGAGTTGATCTGCGCGGCTTCCGTTCCTGTATAGCCGTAATGCTTCAAACCGTCCTGGGATAAAACCGCCATGTCCACTCCCCGACTGCCAACGCTGACTACTCCCGTTAGACCGCTTACGGTATAAGCAGGACTCATGCTGGTACTGAATGAGTAGTGAGTTACTTCCGTTGACGTTGCTACAATCGCATCAGGATAAGGGCTGGATGTAAAAGCGGCCACCGGGTTACTCAAATTTGGAATACTGGCTATAGTGTTTTCAACCATTGCGGAACCATCAAACGAATACCTTATCAGCTTATTGGGTGTCAAAACCACATAATCCAGGGTTTCTCCGTCAAATGCCGCCGCTGTTGGGGCTGATTTCGGCAAAACAATCTCGTTTGAAGTTACATTGACAACCGCCGAAGTCTTGGAAGCATCTATGACGGATTCTGAACCAGTAATTTTATAGGTCCAGACCGCCGCCTGGGCACTATAGTTTCCACACAGCAGGATTAAAAGGCTAAAACACAATGCAAGCAGGGCATCCCGGGGGCGGTTCAGTAGTCTCACAAAAATCCCTCCCAAGTAAAAAGAGGGCGTTAGCCCTTTAAGTACATCATTATCGTGCCTAATGCCAGGCAGGTTCCAAAGGGAACCGCTATTTGAGGTATCGTTCCGTCTTCCGGGAGTCTTTCTAGAGAGCTTAAATGCTTCATCCAGCCAAAGATTCCATCGGTTACTAGAAAGGATAAGCTACCCTTCCAGACTGCAAGTTTTTCCTTCATCTTATCGTCCTTGAAGATGTTGTAGATTCCCCAGGGCAAGGCAATGGCACAAGCTATTAACATGGTACTCATACCAGCCTCAAATCCCATCCATGCACCGATAGCCCCAAGGAGTTTAACATCGCCGCCGCCCAATCCTCTAAGACAAAACCCTACAAGTCCTATTCCGAACGCAACAGCAAATCCTAACAGAGCCTGCTTCCATTCACCCATATAGACCCCATAGCCAATTCCCAGGATAATCAGCGGAAAAATTATCATGTTAGATAGAGTGCGACTGCGAAGATCGGTTATTCCCAGGATGATTACTGCCGCTAGAAATATGTACTCCATGTGTTTCCCCCCTTCCAACGACTACTTGGTTGCGGCCTGCTTCTTTAGCCTGATATAACCGGATGTCGGCCATGGTATATAGCTCTTGAACGGTTGTCCCGTCATCTGGGAAAAGTGATCCCCCCGCGCTTACGGTGATTTGTCTCTGCGCTGTTCTGCGGTCGGGCTTTAAATTGCTTTCCACTTCCCGGCGGACTCTTTCGGCCATGACCCAGGCAGAATCGTATCCCTGGCAAATACCAGCGATTGCAAATTCTTCCCCGCCAACCCTCCCGGCGAAATCCTCTTTCCTTATTGTTTCTGATAAAAGTTTCCCAAGTGCCTTTAAAAGTTCATCCCCGGCAGGATGCCCGAAACTGTCGTTATACACCTTAAAGCGGTCAAGGTCAATTATGATTAACGCCATGTTGCAGTGATGCCGCTTCCCTCTTGAGAGTTCTGCTTCCAGGGCTTCCATAAACCCTCTTCTGTTCATTAAGCCTGTTAAAGGATCTGTCCTTGCACTTTCTGAAAGATGGTTTTGTAACATTCCATGATGGACCACCATGTCTAATTGAATTGCCGCCACTTCCAGAAATGATGCCTTCTCCTTTGGCATGTAGTACATTGGTATATGCAGAAAAATAACACCATCAGTCAGCCTTATGAAGGCGGGTTGCGAGCTTAGATTTACAGAAAGGATGTTGCTTGATTGGGCCTTTCGCGCCAAATCCATACAATCTGGAAAATCCGGCCCGTATGCCTCATTCCCTACAACCAGCGTTACCGGAAACCCCAGGAAATTGCTCAGAATGGAAACTTGGGAGCCAAGTAAAGCACCCAAGCTAGACGAATTCCGCTTGGTTGCCAAACTGCTCTTTACGAAAAAATCCAACTTGTTTTGTAGATCCGAAAATATGCTGTCCTGAACCATAATCTGCCCCCTCTCTCGATCTCAATCGTCTACCTTCTGGATCACAACTTGCGTTGCCGTTGCGCGATAAATGAAGTAAATTATCCATAGGATTCCCGTGCTAATCAGAAGGGCATGACATGTAAGGTATTCTATAGGGGGCCAACCTCCCGGAGGGATAGAGTGCAACCATGAAGGCCACCATGAAATCTTCGGAAAATAAATCCAATATATAGAAAGAAAACTGCTTGCTGACATACATACCAGTCCAACACGGGCTTCGACACACCAAAAAGCAAAGGCCAAAAGCAAAAAAACCATTATTTTGAAAGGGACAAGGGTCCAGTGAATTATAAGTTTTATTTTATTTTGTGGCTTGCAATAGTCGTTTTTGGCATCTGTATTATGGAGATCGCAGGATTCTATCAAATGGGCGTTGTTATTTTTATTGCTGTTGCTGGTACAGGAGTCGGTATTGCACACTATCTGTTGACTCATCATGTCGCATCCCCGTTTTTCAGACTTTATAATGGCTTCTTGCTCAAACGTTCTCGCGCTCTTTTCGCTATTGCCAGTACACCATCTAAGGAGCTTGTGGAAAACCTCAAACGGGATTTGTTGTTCCAAGCAATCCCCACCTCGCTTTCATTCATTAAATCTGGGGAGCAGATCGTTTTGGAAACCCACTTGCTGCCCCAGGATGAATCTAACCGAAAAGCTGTAATTTCTTTCTTAGGCGCAGACTGCGTTCTTATCGAAAAGTCTTGGCTGATCCAAATTAGGGCATGGCGTTATCAGCTAATTGCTTATATATACTGGCAAGTTAAGAAGCGCAGAGGGATATGCGATCCCGCCCCGAAGGTTCTGAATAAGAAATGGTATCGCTTGTCGATTACAAAGCAATAAGCTAAAAACTGCTTATTGCTTGAGTGATTCTCTTATCTCCCGTAATGACTTGTTCTCCAATCATTAATACTGGAAGGATTTGATCTCGCGGTAGCTCTATCCCGGTATATACCGGATCGGGAAAGCCGCACTCCTTGGCTTTGGCTTCTGCTTCATCCCAGGTTGATTCATCCCATACTACTGCCAGAACCAGTACAGGTCTTTTGTCTTCCGGTAAGGCGGCGGCGGTTTTAATAGGCTCCCGACAGTGAGAACACGCCGGATGAAAGATCAATAAGGGTGTATCTTTAGAAATG
>JBMNOT010000222.1:0-3253 GCA_050943225.1 Christensenellales bacterium
TGATGGGCATCGTCATGTTGAACAGCGCGAGGCCCGCCATGGCGGCGGCTGGCACGGCGTTGCCCAGAGCAAGGCAGGGCAGCGAAGCGAGCAGCGATATGACGCCGACATTTCTTGCGCCCAGCCTGTCGGCCAGTATGCCGCCCGCAGCTTTGCCCGCGAATGCGAAGGCGGCAGGCAGCAGGCCCATGAGCGCGGACGCGCTTTTCCACGGCAGCGGCAGCACCGCGCCCACGTAGGCGCGTATCACGATGGACAGCGAGGCCAGCAGTATCAGCGCGGCAAAGGGTGCGCGGGAGGAGACGTCCAGCGCAAATTGGGCGGGCGGCGCTTTCCTGCGCGGCGCGAGGGCCGCAACCAGCACGCCGGAGAGCAGCAGCATGCCCAGCGGCAGCGCCAGAGACAGGCCCGACTTGCCAGCCAACGTGCCCAGCGCGACGCCCGGAGCGCCGGTGGACACGAACACGCCGCTGCGCCACATGCGGCTGTCCGAGAGGCTGTCGATGCCGCCGCCCACATGGAAAACGGCGTTGCCCAGCGCCGCAAGCAGCAGCGCGGGCCACAGCGAGGATGACGCCAGCAGGCCCGCCGCCACGACGGCGCACCCGATAACCCCGGCAGGGATGCGGGGCCAGATATCGCAGAGGTGGCCGAGCGGCGCCTGCAGCCCGAAGGCGACGATGTTGTAGGCGAGAAACATCAGGGAAACTGATTCCAGCGGCAGGCCTGCCGCCATCACACGGCCGAACAGCAGCCAGAAGCAGGCAAAATCCACGCAGAAGTGCGAGAAGGAGTAGGCAAACAGTGATGAGCGCATCGAGGTTCTCCTGAGACTGTTGAGGTTGGTATTTGATGGTATTATACACGATTGGGTATATGGGTTCAATGGTGACGGCAGGCGGCAAAATAAAAAAGCGGAGCGGGCAGCCCGCTCCGCTAAAAGCTGGTTATAAGCCTGGTGGCTGTGGAAGGACAGGATTCAATCAACAGCAAGTCGGTTCGCTGCCCGTCAGCAACCCCCTTATGATGGCCGCCGCACACCCGACGCCTTTTTCTACTTCAATCGCTCCGTAAGGACAGTTCCGGGCGCAAGCGCCGCATTCCATGCAAAGGTCGCGCTCTGTGATTCTGACTTTACCGCCCGACTCGGCAAATACTCTATGCGGGCATACGACGACGCACATACCGCAGTTGGTACATTTTTCTTCATCGTGCCGAAGGGTCGCAACGTTCTTCAAATATCTCATGGCAAAACCGTCCTTTCTCAGCCAAATACCCGAATGAAGTCATTGACCAGCGTCAAAATGATACCGGCAGCCGCAGCGATTATCATCACCGGCAGGCCAATCCTCATCTCCTTATCCACGCCGGACAAGGAAGTGTAGGTGGAACTTCCCGTGAAATTCATGGAGAAATATGCCGAGAGCGAAGGCAGAACGAGAATATAGGTTATCGCCTTCAGCCAGCCGTACCCCGGCATTGGGAATCCGTTTATCAGGTTCACGCCTATGGCCCACAGCAGCCCCAGAAGGAAACCCTTGAAAGAGAACGCCCGGCCGGGGATCCACGGCAGAAGAACAGGTGTGAGGAACGCTCCTGTGAATACGGCGCCCAGCAGCGCATAGAAGTCGACGATACCATAGTGCCCCAGCCCGATCGCGTTCAGGAAGAACAGCGCGCCGAAAACAACCACCATCGGTCTTATGGCTGAGATGATTTCCACCGGTGTGAGAACCAGACGGTCCCATATCGTGAACTTTACAGTGCGCATTTCTTCTGTGGCCGTCATGCCACTCGACAGAAATTCCTTGACGTCGCAAGCCCGGATGGGGCCGTAGACGACCCGGAATCCCGATTGCTTCTGCACCTCGTGCGCCGCTACGCCTACTGCACCCAGTTGAGGGAGGATGACAGTCCTGTGGGATACGACATCGGAAAGCCGGACTTCCTGCAGCCGGTTTACCAGCTCCTCTGTGCCGAATGTTCCTTTACCCGCTGCGCACCACACATTGATTCCATAGGTGTTCAGCACGACAATCCACGCATCCAGCCCGGACAGCTCCATGCGGAGACGGTCGAAGGTCATTTTATAATTGGCGGTCACCAGAACGGGCGAGTTGGCATCGGGATTGCCAACGCAGTATAAGCCGGGGTCAATCGTATAACGCATCCGGCCGATAGACCAGCGGCATTTCCAAAAGCCCCATTTATCGAAAAACGACAGCTGCGTCGATACCTGCGGGACTTCCCCGACAGGGGTCGGCACATAGCTGACAATCCATTTTTTCGGCTTTGCATCTGAGCATCCGCAGCCGCAAGACGCTTGCTCATGCCCGGAATCCGGTACGGCGTCGCCGCAGCAGCTTTGACTGCTGTTGCCGCAGCAGCCCGCCGCGTCTTGCTTGGTTGTAGATTCTCCTGAGCAGCACGATTGATTCTGCATTTTCTCCCCCTTAAATAATCTATTTTAATCCAGTCTGACAGGCTTTTCAGTCTTGTCAAACCAATGCCGCGTATTGTTCGCGATTTTCACCAGTATCAGCATGACAGGCACTTCGGTGAGCACCCCGACAATCGTGGCCAGCGCCGCCGGTGAGGTGGGCCCGAACAGCGAAATAGCCACAGCGACCGCCAGCTCAAAGAAATTCGACGCGCCGATCATACCGGCCGGAGCCGCTATATCGTACGGCAGCTTCAGGCATTTAGACGCGATATAGGCAATGAAGAAAACCAGGAACGTTTGAATAATGAGCGGAACCGCAATGAGCACGATATGCAGCGGGTTCCCCAGAATGACATCGCCCTGGAACGAAAAGATGATGATAAGCGTCAAAAGCAGCCCGATAATCGTCACGTTGTTGAACTTGGGGATGAACTGCTTCTCGAAGTATTCGAGGCCCTTTTTCTTAATGACCAGCGTTCTTGTCAGTATGCCCGCAGCAAGCGGAATGACAACGAACAGGATAACGGATAGAAGCAGAGTATCCCAGGGAACCGTCACGCCGCTGACGCCCAACAGAAAAGCCACTATCGGGGTAAACGCGACCAGTATGATAAGGTCGTTCGTTGCGACCTGTACCACGGTGTAAGCCGGATTGCCCTTGGTCAAATGGCTCCAGACAAAAACCATCGCGGTGCAGGGCGCTGCTCCCAGCAGCACCGCTCCCGCCAGGTATTCCTTGGCGAGGTTGGCGGGTATGATGGCTTTGAATAAAACATAGAAGAAAAGGGCCGCAATCGCGTACATGGTGAA
>JBMNOT010000223.1:0-3234 GCA_050943225.1 Christensenellales bacterium
CCCACGAGTTCTGGGGGCAGTTATCATAGACCAATATGATTTCATATTCGGCAGTAATCTCATTGAGCGACTTCGTCAGCCTCTCATATAACTCCCGGAGTGCAGCGCGGCATCCGTATACCGGAATGACAACCGAAATATCCATAAGTCAACCTTTCCGTTTGCTAAATATTCAGATAGAATACCACGATTCCAATCACAATTAAGGCATTGCCCAATACTTTTCGGAGTGTGATCTTTTCTTTTAAAATCCAGCGGCTCAGCAGCATCACAAGAATAAAGCCTGCGGATTCTATCACCGGCCCGTTTTTATACTCCATTCCCCGAAACGCCAGTATGGTCAGCAATGTGGAGACCACCAGCATGCCATATCCAGCGATAACGCGAACATTCAGGTATTCTTTTATGAACGATTCATGTTTCCTGGCGGCGCTGGTCTTCAGCAGTATCTGGGAGAACGAAGCGATCACCACCGACGCAATCATGAAAAGCAGGTACTGATTAATGGCCATCGCTGTTTACCACCATTATTCCAATGATCACAATCACCACGCCGATGATATGCTTCAGCGTAACGGTTTCCCCGAACAGCCACCACGCCCAAAGCATGGACCACATCAGCGCGACGGCCCTGTTGGCGTAAGCGATGGAAAGGTCAACGCGCTTAATCAGCTGCTGCCAAAGGATAGCATATATAAACAGTATCAGCAGCTCCAGTCCATACAGCAGAATGAAATTCAGCGACAAAAACTCCTGGGCGGACGCGTATTTAGCCACTACCCCCGAAAGGGTATAGATCAGCACAGCGCCCTGAAGCCCCAGAATATACTTGATCTTCAAACTGTCAGGCTGAATCGTTTTCATCAATCAGATCCTTAATATGCTTTCCAGTTCACTCTCGTCTTTACACGAAAGTATATAATATCCCAGCCGGGTGGAGCTGTCAACAATCTCATGGTCGGGCGCGCTGATGTCGCTGACATAATGCAAAGCCTGCGGAGCCTCCCGCTGAATCCGTTTCAGCTGCTCTATATCCTCATTAGAAAATATAAACCGGATCATGGCAATCCTGGGCTCTGTCCGACGCGTAAAATCCGGCGCTTTCCCGCAGGCGACATCAATTGTCATCCGCAGAAAATCATAGCCTGTGGAGATCTGGACCAAATCAGAGCCGATACAGTCGCCGCCCATGCGCGCCCCTATCTCAATGATACCGATCTGGCCGCTGTCGGAAACGCGGAATTCGGTATGCGACGCCCCGTTCTCAATCCCCAGCGCATCCAGCGCGCGAAAAACGAGCTGAATCACTCTTTCCTGCGTCCCGGCATCAAGCCCCGACGGCTGAAGATGGCCGGTTTCAATAAAATGCGGAGCCCCAGTCGTATACTTTTTTGTGAGCGCCAGGAAATGATGCTCTCCCTTATGCGAGATGCACTCGCAGCTGTACTCGTCGCCTTCGATGAACTCTTCAACAATGGCGCACTTTTCAAACGACTGCTGTATTGCAATAGAAACGGCCGCTTTAAGCCCCCTGGCGTCGGAAAGTTTCGTGACCCCACGGCTTCCCGAACGGTCTGTGGGCTTCACAACGATCGGGTACGAGAAAGAATCGGCCTGTGACAAGTCGGTTTCTTTATTCACTTTCATAAAACGGGGCACGGGGATTCCCGCCGACGCCAAAGCTTCCCGCATCGCATATTTATTTGTACATGCCAGGGTGTTTCCCAGCGGGTTCGCCGGCAGGCCCAACGCGCCCGCCACATAATTGACCGTCACCACCGCCAGGTCGGAGGCGATGGACACAATCCCCTCGGGCTGAATCAAGCGGCACTTGTCCAGTATGGCATCCTTTTCCGTTATGCTGATGGGGTAAAAATAATCTGCAGTGCGCTCCCCTATCGCGCCTTCCTGCCAGGCAAAGACATGGGTTTCAAACCCCATGCTCTTTGCCTTCAGAATCAGCGGATTTTGAAAACTGCCCGCGCCGATAATCGCCAATCTTTTCATACGCCTTTGGAACTGTCCTTCTTTCTTGACTCCAGCAGCCTGTCCCAGCGCCCGCTCTCCAGCTCCTTCTTGTAATCCTCCATCATTGCGCGGTAAGAAGTATAAGCCGGCACAAAGCCAAAATCGCGTTTGGCCTTGCTCATATCAAATAGGAAAGATGGCGTGTTGTTCTTCTTTTCCGGGCGGTAGACGATTTTAGATTTCTTGCCCTTGCTAAACACGTCGATGATGATTTTTACCTGCTCTTCCAGCTCAAGCTCGGTAGAGGAAGTCATATTATATAATCCGTATGTCTTGTCGCTCTGCAAAGCAAGCACAAACGCTCTTGCCACGTCCTTCACATAGACGATATCCCGGGAGATGTGCGGATCTCCCCAGATTTCAATATCCTCACCTTTTTCCGCGCGCTCGATGAATGTCTGTATCCCCGTCTTATAGTATTTCCCGTTCACATAGATCTCCGAGTGCGGGCCCACGCCATATACCGGAGGCAGGCGAAAAACCGCACCCTGCAGGCCATGCTGCTGGTTGTAGTATTCGATAATATCGTTTGCGGCGTTTTTCGAAATGACATAAACCGCGTGGTCGCCGGTAAACGGGAAGCTGCGCGGCTCGTCTTCTGTCAGGGCAACGCCCTTTTTCCATGCATTGCGGACATCCGAGTAAGAGGACGTCGAGATAAGTTTGCGAATCCCGTTTTTGCGGCAATACTCGAGCACCCGTATCGTGCCGATCACATTTGTTTTGGTATAATCCTCAGCGTTTTCATCCTTCTCGATATCAACGGGCGCATTGGCGGGAAGCAGCCCTGCCAGCAGGATAACGCCCTCAACGCCGGTTTTGGGCAGTTTGTCGAAATCGTCCGGGTTGTTGATATCAAAAGGCAGGAATTCAGCCCCCATATTTTCCAGTATCTTTCCTGCCACAGGGTTCCTGCCTGTCGCCAACACCTGATACCCGTTGGCCAGCAAAGCCTCAACCGTATATAATCCGATAAACCCCGTTGCCCCTATCACAACAATCATACTTAAGCCCTTCCTTCTTATGAAAAATTATTAATCAGCTCTGCTGCGGTAAAACGCAAGAATCTTCTCTATTACCCTGTCAGCTTCATCTTTCTGAAGCCCGTAATACATGGGAAGCCGCACAAGCCGCTCGCTTTCTTTAGTGGTATATCTGTCCTCCCCGTGAAAACGGCCAAAGCGCTTGCCTCCCGGCGCGCTGTGG
>JBMNOT010000224.1:0-3226 GCA_050943225.1 Christensenellales bacterium
CGGGCTGTCCTGCCATGTCTGCAGAAACCACGGCGGCAGAGGATCCATGTCAACCCCTCAGGGCAAAATTTTCGACGTTTTACTGCTTAGTTCCTTGTCCGAAATTTTAGCATAGACCCACTGTTCGTGACCTTGATGGGTCATCCTTTTTTATTTTGGGCAATTCATTTTACAACTTGCCTTATATGGCTGTGTGCTGGGAATGTGGGGAAACGAAAAACGCCGGTTTGTCCGGCGCTTTTTCGATAGACAATAGTCAGCCTTCGGGGTCTACCAGTTCGGAATATCCGAACATCAGCGCGTCGGGTACGGGGCGTTGCCCGGAGGTGGACCCCTTATATTCGCTGATGATTTCGCCCATAAACGTCATCGCTGCGGACGCACCGCCGTCCAGATTATAGGCGATCTCGCAGCCGTACGAGGCGAACAGTTCGGCGAGCCCGACCAGCGTCATGCCTTTGGCGCGGTTGCTGCGCCCTTCCACTACAATCAGCAGGTAATGGTTCGGTTCGATGTAGCCCACTGCGGTGCGCGGGTGGGCGCTGCGCAGACGGTGCTTATCCAATCCCTCCTGGATCACGCCGTTGTTGATCAGCGTGGGGCCGAAGGAATACGTCGTCTGGATGCCCTGTGCCAGCAGGCTTTCCGCATCGGCTTCGCCTGCTGCGAACACCTTTACGGTGCCGTCTGGCAGGAAAGCGAACATATCCGCCTTTTTCTTGTCCACAAACACAATGCCGTCGCGGATGATAACGCCCTTACGCTCTGTATCGCTGGCGTTGTTATCAAGAAAATCGCCGTTTACCGTCACCACCGCCTGATAGTAGCGGGCGATTTTATCGAGATCAATGGACTTGCCGCCCGGCTTTTTGGGCGTGGAGAAGCCCGAGCGCTCCCGCTCTCCGTTTCGGACGCGGACGTCGGCCACGTAATATACCTGCTTGTTCTCTTCGTCGATGGTGCGCTGGATATCCACATACAGCGTGGGTGAACGGTACAGCCAGTGACCATTATCCGGATCCGCAGCTACTTCCTCCTGGTCGGTGAAGTACGGATTGGGCGTGGGGCTGGGCGTCGGCTCCGGTGTTGGAATGGGCGTCGGCTCCGGCGTGGGGCTGGGCGTCGGCTTCGGTTCAGAAACGGCAGGAGGGGGAGTGGCCACGATTACCGTGGGCGTTTGAGCACACCCGGCCAGCAGCAATATGATGCAAAACAGCGGCAACAGTTTCCTTAAACGCATATAAAAGCCCTCTCAATAGCTTATAATGACAAAGGCGTATATTTATCAAAATAGAGATATTGCCGCCGTTTGTCAAATGAATTTTGCGTAAACAAACGGCACAGCAGGCTGTATATGGCCTGACGGGGAGAAACCATGAGAATTGTGGCGACAGCGGACACGCATATGCCTAAGAGGGCGAAAACCTTGCCTACAGCTTTGCGGGCGGCGCTGGAAAATGCGGATAGCATTATCCATGCCGGTGATATTACCAAACCGGATATACTGGACGTGATGGCGGCGTTCGCGTCGGTGACGGCGGTGGCGGGCAACGCGGACGACGCGGCTTTGCGCGCGGCGCTGGGGGAGCGGCAGATACTGCGCGCGGGCCGTTTCCGCATCGGCGTTTGCCACGGCCATGGCGTGAAGGGCAAAACGCTGGACCGTGCTCTGGCCGCGTTTGATGGTCAGCATGTGGACGCTGTCGTTTTCGGACACAGCCATATCCCGTACCTCGGCATGCATAACGGCGTGCTGGCTTTAAACCCCGGCTCGCCCACGGACAAACGTCGCAATCCGTACTATTCGTACGGTTTGATCGAGGCGGGGGAAACGCTAAGCGCCCGCATCGTATATTTTGATAGGCACGGGCGCGTTATCGCATAATTTTGTATGTTTTGCCTCACTGAAGCCGTCCGAAGCGAAGTGAAGGAGAACTGACTATCAGCATGTGCCGCTGTATGAGTATCTAAGGTACGCTGTTAGCTCCGCCCTTTTTGTACGGAACTGATGCGCTGCTGCTGCTTTGGCGTTAAGGTTTTATGCGCTGCCGTATCCGCCTGCTGCGTCACAGAGTATATATCCTCGTAGTTTTCCACCTCCTCATCCGTCAGTGGAGGCTTGTACATCATACCGGTGCAGTCGGTGGTGGAAGCGATGTTTCGCGGGGAATAGTCGTTTTCCCAGTCGATGTTATGCCGGTCTTTGTTATTGGAATCGTTTTTCATGACGGAATTTCCTTTCCTTTATGCGCTTTCGCTTGGTACATAGTATTCTCTCCAGAAACGGCTGCAAAATATACGAAGCTCAGGCACGCGGCCCGCAGCGTAAAACGCAGAGGCAAAAGCGCCGCTTTTCCGGGAAATATAACGTTGATTTGGGAGGCGCTCTGTTATATGTTCTGGACAGCAGAAAGAAAGGGAACAGGCTATGAACGATATGGATCGGCTGATGGAGGAAGCAAAATCGCGGGGCGCATTCAACGCGGGCATAACATCAGTTGCCAAGATACCGTTTGAGAGAGAATTGCGCAAAGCCTGCGAGGCGAATTATTGCGGCCATTACGGCAAAAACTGGACGTGCCCGCCGATGCTGGGCGATATAGATGAACTGATCGAGCAGGCCAGGCAGTATGAGACGGCGCTGGTTTACCAGACGGTGGGCAAATTGGAGGACTCGTTTGACTACGAAGGCATGGTGGCGGCGCTGAAACAGCATGCCGCTGTCAGCGACGCGATTAAGCAATATATCAAGGAGCATGTATCCGGGCCTGTGCTGCATCTTTCCGCCGGGGGATGTCCCGTCTGCGAACGGTGCGCCGGTGCCTGCGGCGAGCCCTGCCGGCATCCGGAGAAAGCGCTTGCGTCGCTGGAGGCATATGGCATTCATGTCGCGAAACTGGCCGGGCTGTGCGGGCTCAACTATATCAACGGGCAGAATACCGTAACATATTTTGGCGCGTTTCTGTTTGGAAGGCAGGCCGGATGACGCCCGCAAACACCGCGATATTATGAGTTAAAGCGGCGCGGCGGGAACCGGCTATGTAACCCAACCGGAACGGTTGGGCGGGGTGACATGCTGTGATGGCTGGCTTCGCGAGTGCCTACCAGGGCCACCGAAGATAGTTGCCCGGAAACGGACGGCCCATGTTGTCTGTGTTGGGGCCCGCCACAGGCTCGTTTGCGTTGGGCGCGGGGCTGTTGGGTTTCATATAGCGGCTGCCCATCG